>CAYRCP010000390.1:0-2586 GCA_964422755.1 uncultured Bacteriovoracaceae bacterium
GGTAGAGATCATCATAGCCGAACACTACAGGCAATTTTCTTAGTTTCTTATGGCCCCTAGTCACTAGTCATTTAAAGAACTGATCCCTTTTTCAGTAATAGCTACTTTCCATTTTTGTATCATTTTTATTCGCTGGTTCTCATCTCCAGCAGTATATTTTTTGACAAATTCCTCATCATATCCGACATCAATCCCTGTCACGATTCTCAGAATATTAGCTGTTTTTAATGTGTCTGGAATATATTTCTGCACTTCAATAATTTTCAGAAGAGCCATTGCCTCATATTGAGAGTATATACCCTTTTTTGCAAGGTTATATAAGCTATCTATGCAAATGTTTATCTTGCCATAACTATTGAGGCGGTGCTGATCATCAATTAAAGTATTTAGTATCTCAACAAAAATTGGCAATCCCTTTTCTTCAAAGCTCTCGATTTTTTTAGCGTATATAATCGCTTCATCTGTATTATCCGCGTGGATCAATTTCCTACCTAAATCTTTTTCATTTGAGCATGAAACAAAAAATACAAGAATAATCACCACGAATGATTTAAATTTGAAGTAGCACATGGATTGTCATCCTATCTGCCAGAAAATGTTCTGTACCCAGCGCCTTCAGGAACCATATATATTGGATCACTGCTGTCCGGGGAAAATTCAAGAAAGAGGGTTTAACCATATGAGATGACTTGAATTTCCCAATAAAAAAATCTGTATCGACTTGAAAATCGATTTTTGGCCATAATCACCGGAAATCATCCGGAGGAAATGGCCTATGTATACAGGACGCTTGGTATTTTCCCAATTGATGGACTTTCTCCCTATGCGACAGTTTCACAGATGCGTAAATCGGTACCAGGGGAATCATTACATAAAGACCTTCTCATGTCTCGACCAGTTTCTTTGTATGTCCTTCGCACAGCTTTCCTACAGAGAAAGCTTGCGAGATATCGAGTCATGCTTGCGTGCGATGCAGAACAAGCTCTATCACATGGGAATTCGAACCAAAGTTTCCAGAACTACTATTGCAGATGCAAATGAAAACCGAGACTGGCGCATATATGCCGATTTCGCTCAAGTGCTGATACAGATTGCAAGAGATCTGTATGCCGATGACGACTTCGGAGTAGAACTTGATGAGACCGTGTATGCGCTGGATGCATCAACGATTGATCTATGCCTTTCCTTGTTTCCCTGGGCACGGTTTCGAAAAACAAAGGGGGCGGTTAAGCTTCACACGCTATTGGATCTGCGTGGTTGCATTCCGACCTTCATTTCAATAACAGATGGAAAAGTTCATGACGTCAACATCCTTGACCAGCTTATCCCAGAGCCAGGAGCATTCTATATCATGGATCGTGGGTATTTGGACTTCCGACGTCTTTACATTCTAGATCAGTGCATGGCCTTTTTCATCATTCGTTCAAAGGTGAATACAAAATTCCGACGACTCTATTCCCGGAGCATTGATAAAGGCCGTGGCTTAAGATGCGATCAAACCATTCTTCTTAACGGCGTAAAAACCTCAAAGCAATATCCTGACAAACTTCGCCGAGTGGGCTTCTTCGATGACAAATCAGCCAGAAGGTTTTCGTTTCTCACAAACAACTTCATCGTGCCCGCCTTGGTGGTAGCAGAGCTTTATCGCTGCCGATGGCAAGTAGAACTTTTCTTCAAGTGGATCAAGCAGCATCTTCGAATAAAGTCGTTTTATGGTACAAGTGAGAATGCGGTAAAAACTCAAATCTGGATCGCCGTGTCTGTCTACGTGCTGGTCGCCATTGTGAAAAAACGAATGAGATTGGACGATTTGAGCCTCTACACAATTTTACAGATTTTGAGCGTGACCTTGTTTGAAAAAGCATCATTATTAGAGGTACTTACCGCTTCGCAATACAATACCTACAGCACCGGTGGCGATAACCAACTGAATTTATTCGATTATTAACCGGACACTAGTGACATATTATCTCCAATTTTTTGCGGGATATCGAAGGTCATCTCCTGCCAATGGCTGTTCATTAAATTCACGGGGTAGTCTCTCATCTTAATCGCAATATGGCTATAACCTTTGCGTATCAGCCCTTGCATGACCTCCCCGACTGATAAACCGGAAAAGACGACCTCTGTATCACTGGCCTCAAAAGTTCTAAACGGTTGGGCCTACTAAATGGTACAGTTTAAACTCTTCCTTTATCTTTCGATCAACAAGACTTCCAAGTGCAATGCTAACACTGTGCTGCGGAGAAGTAGTGAAGCCAATTATTAACAGGCTAGGTGTCTTATACAATCTCATAGAATTATTTTTCTGTCACCTCCCGATCACTACACATTTTCAAGGTTCTTCAAGACAGTTCATGAGCGAAGCTTTGTCAAAAGCATATCAAAGGCATTCAAGTAAGACATATGGGACTGTTTAAATGCCCCTGTAAGATCAGTTTCCAAAAGGCGGAATTCGTCTTCCATTAAGCGCTTTGTTTCCGGCTCCATTTCAAGCAGATTCCTGGTGTGCTGATGCATTTTTTCAAGAGCGTGATCCCTGGTAATCTGGCCATCTCGAATCAGGCTTGAAAGTTTGGCCGTTAA
>CAYRCP010000391.1:0-2569 GCA_964422755.1 uncultured Bacteriovoracaceae bacterium
CGTAGTGTGTTTTATCCATAGTCCCGCCATCGGATAGATCATGAAGATAAGCTGGTAGGAAGGCAGGCGGGATTATGGATAAAACGATGATGGACTAAGCCGCGGTGGCGCTTGGCAACTGCCTATGGGTTTTGTATTTTAAGGGAGGGGGCAATAAATGGCATTATGCAGTGGGTATATGGGCACGAGTTCCTTCCGTAGGTATTTTTATCGAAACCAGTGATTGATGCATACTGATAACTCGGCCAGAATTTCTGCAGAAACCGCAAAATTGGTAAGCGAGGGCGAGCCTGTACTGTTCCCCTAATATGGGGTTCAGGCACAACACAAACATGTGGAGATGCATCCCGATATCTCTCACGAGGAATCAATTTTGGCATAGCTGGTTATCCATCCTGTGCGAAGAAAACGAGCCGGGATTTCCGATACAGTCTTCATATGCCCCTTACCGCACTCGGGACAGCGTACGATATCGACGCCGGCAAGTTCCAGAAGAAGTTCGCGAGAGGTTTTAGCGCCAAGTTTCTCAGGAGGGTTCTGTCCGAGGGTTTCACGTATCCTGGAAAGGCTCTGTTTTTTGATGCGGTTGGCGAGAAACCCGAAAGAACGGATGCGCATGAACCCACGCGGAAGGACATGCAGAAGAAAACGCCGGATGAACTCCTTGCCCTGAAGGGTCATCTCTTTGCGGACATTATTGCTGCGGTCCCGGTAGCTGAAGGTGACATTCTGATCATCGACATGCAGGATTCGGTTGTTGGAAATAGCCACGCGGTGAGTGTATCGCCCGAGGTATTCCAACACCTGTTCCGCTCCGCCGAAAGGTGCCTTGGAATAGACCACCCATTCCTGAGAACGTAGCGCCCCTACCAGACGTGCGAAGCCTTCGGGAGTACCGAATATCTCGGCTTGACCGGGATATATGAGCCTGTCCGTACGCCGGGCATGTTCAAGCAAGGCGATAAATTTTCCGCGGAAAACCTTTGAGAGTGCTTTCACGGGGAAGAGATATGGTTTTGTGCCGCGTTTGGTTATCCAGGTCTTGCCGTCGTCAGCAAGAACTCCTCCTGGCACAACACAGTGGATATGAAAATGATCCAGGAGGACTTGGCTCCAGGTATGCAGAATTGCGAGAAATCCCAATCTGCCGCCCAGATTGTTGCGGCCGAACTCCAGTAGTGTATGGCTCACAGCCGCAAACAACATATTCAGCATGACCGCCTTGTTGGTAAGCATGAGAGGATTGAGATCATGTGGCAGGGTAAAGACCGTGTGAAAGTAATTCACGGGCAGGAGCTCAGCCAGTCGAGCTTGCAACCAGCGTGCTTTGGTCAATGTCTGGCACTTTGGACAATGCCGGTTGCCGCAGGAATGATAGACCTCCCGGGTGAAGCTGCAGGTATCGCACCGCTCGATAAACCCGCCCATCTGGGGAGTGCGGCAGGCCATGATGTCGTTCATGACCTTGATATGCTCCCATGGCATGTTGCATGCCTTTCTATAGGCCTCGCCATGCATCCGGAAGATGTCGGCCACCTCCCATTGAGTATGTGATGGCATGGCGCTTCAGCATTTATCCAATGGACTGTCGACACGGCAGAAACCTTCTGCGGTGAGGTGCAGGTACACCGCCGTGGTGCTGATTTGTCTATGCCCCATCAGTTTCTGAATGGTGTATATGTCTACTCCGTCCTCCAGGAGATGGGTGGCAAAACAATGCCTGAGGGTATGGATGCCGCTGCCATGGGATATCTGTGCCTTCACACGGGCTTGTGCATAGACCTTTTGGGCGGCCATAACGCTCACGTGGATGCCATCCTTGTACGAAGGGAAAAGCCATTGCAATATCCGGCGGTGTCTGATGTATTCTTCCAACTCTCCTGCCAAGCGGCGGGAAAGCAGGGTATAGCGGTCTTTGTTGCCCTTGCCGAGCTCAATTCTTATGGTCATGCGGGAGAAATCAAAGTCTGTGAGTTTCAGGCGTACCACTTCGCTGACACGCAATCCTCCCGAATAGGTGGCCATAAGCAAAAGCCGGTGCTTGGGGTTGCTCAGACTGTTGATAATACGCATCACCTCTTCCCGGCTCAGTACTACGGGAAGACGGCGCTGCTGTTTCCTTGCGGGAATCGCCAAAAGCATATCGTGTTTTTGTATGGTGACGCCAAAGAAAAATCGCAAGCCGCTAACCACAACTCTGGAGGTGTTCCAGGCTATTTTGCGATCATTTTCCAGATACAGCAGATAGTTCTGTACTTCTTCCCGGCTCAGAGTGTCCGGAGCTCGATGGTAGAACTTCGCCAACCCTCTCACTGCATTCAGATAACTCTTTTGCGTATGGGGCGAGAGCCTCCGTAACTCCATGTCTCTGATCATCCTCCGCCGTAATTCTGTCACGTGATACCTCCTCGTTTGATATATTTGGAAAAACAAGGAAGTATCTCATAAGCCCTTCATTAATGGTTATGGTTTGATTGAATGAGGCTTGTTTCATGACTGGTCTGCAATCTCAGCAATACCTGGTGGTTGTGCCTGACTCTTTTCCTCCGCGTTAGCGGTTTAGTCCATC
>CAYRCP010000392.1:0-2566 GCA_964422755.1 uncultured Bacteriovoracaceae bacterium
CCCTCGGGCATCGGGCCGAACGGTTTTCGGTACTGCTCGTCACCGGTGGCAAGGGCATACCCGGTGTGGCCGTGATATCCGCCTGATGCGGAAATGATCCTGGCCTTTCGGGTATAACCGCGGGCAAGCTTTATTGCAAGGTCGATGGCTTCGCCGCCCCCGACACCGAATACCGTATAGGTTAAATCGCCCGGGGTGAGTCCTGAAAGCCGTTCAGCCAGCACAGAGCGCTGTTCGCTGATAAGATGATGGTTGCCGATATCCAGTTCATCGAGGCTTTCTTTGAGCGTTTCTATGATCTTTGGATGCGCATGGCCCAGGTTGAATACCCCGCCGTTGCAATGGCAGTTGATCAGCCGCTTTGAAGTGAGGGCATCCCACACGAAAGGGCCCTGCCTGCGCCCGAAGACAAAATCGATTCCCACACCTTTGAAAAAATCCGCCTTTCCGCTGGATACATAATTGGAAAATCGAGAGATGATGACATCCCTAGAAGTTCTTCCGGAGAATTTCATGACCCCCTCCATCAAACATAAAACTGAATTGATATGTTTTCAAAAAAAACAAAATTTACTGCAGAATATATATAGACCAACCGGTCGAATTGGAAGTAGCATATGTACGCAATCGGGTCAACGTTCAATAGACGGTTATGTCCCGCAAAAGGTGAATATTCCTCTATTCATGAGGCACAGAAAAAGGGATAATTATCTTGACAACGTTTCAAGATGTACGTTAAGTGAGGTCTACTCAATATCCTAGTAAGGGGGAACAAAAACACATGTCAGTTAGTATTAGGTTGACTCGCGGAGGCGCTAAAAAGAAACCGTTCTACAGGATCGTTGTAGCAGATTCAAGATGCAAGCGAGACGGAAGATTCCTGGATATCGTCGGTCATTTCGATCCCAAGAACAGACCTGAAAGTATCAGTCTGCAAATTGATAAAATCAAAGAATGGACAGAAAAAGGAGGTCAACTATCTCCTGCAGTTAAAAAACTCATAAAAGACAAAGGCTATTCTATCTAATCCCCGTACAAACTATATAATGGTGAGGGCTAACGATGAGAGAATTAATTGAATATATTGCCAAGTCATTGGTTGACAACCCTGAGGAAGTGAAAGTGTCAGAGGTTGAGGGCGAAGTTACATCGGTAATTGAGCTCCGAGTGGCTAAATCTGATCTGGGTAAAGTGATTGGAAAAGAAGGCCGTACAGCCCGTGCAATGCGAACTCTCCTTACCGCCGCATCCACCAAGATAAAGAAAAGAGCTGTACTGGAAATTATAGAATAGATGAATACCGATCTCATTGAGATCGCAAGGATAAAAGGCCCCAACGGCCTAAAAGGAAAGATGTGGATATCCCCGTACGGGGATTCTTTTGAAACCTTTTCTGCCTATACACACCTTATTGTCGGCAACCAGGGCACACCAAGGAAACTTATCTCCTGTGTCCAGCGAAAAGGTAAATATATTATAGAATTGGAAGGCATTACCCATATAGATCACGTCGAAACAATCAAAGGCGAGACACTTTTTATAACCAGAGACCAGCTTGGTGATCTCAGTGATGATGAATATTACTGGTCTGATCTGCTGGGTATGCATGTGGTGGATACACAAGGCAAGGTGCTGGGCGAATTGGTAAAGATATTTTCCACAGGCAGTAATGACGTGTTTGTCGTAGACAGGGACAAGCAGTACTATATTCCGGCAACGACAGACGTGATACTTGAAATATCCATGCAAAAGGGAACCATCGTAGTCGATACCTCATTACTCGAGGGCCTGCTTGAGTAAAAGAAGAAACATTCTATGATCATTAATATAATCACTCTCTTTCCTGCAATGTTTAAAGGAGTCTTCGAAGAAAGTATTCTTCGAAGGGCCATAGATTCTCAGAAACTCGAAATACACATATCAAACCTGAGAGAATATGGCCTGGGAGCCCACAGGGTGGTTGATGATGCACCTTTCGGCGGTGGCGGCGGGATGATCCTCAAACCCGAACCCATAGCTGATGCCCTGGATGATCTTGAGCAAACCGGTCGGGTAATCCTAACTACGCCGCGAGGTAAACTTTTTGTACAGTCCGATGCGATACGTCTGAGCCGGGTGGAGGTAATAACCATTATCTGCGGTCATTACGAAGGCGTGGACGAAAGGGTTACTCAACTCTTTGTGGATGAAGAATTATCCATCGGAGATTATGTGCTTACCGGAGGTGAGATCCCTGCTATGGTTATATCGGACGCCGTCACCCGTCTTATTCCGGGTGTCCTGGGGCAGGATACCCTTGAAACAGGAGATTCTCATTATAACGGGTTGCTGGAACATCCACACTATACCCGTCCACGCGAGTTCAGAGGGGTGTCCGTACCGGAGATGCTGCTGTCGGGCAACCACGAACAGATCAAGGCCTGGAGGGAACAGATGTCATATGACAAGACCAAAGAAATGCGCCCGGATTTGCTGATAGAGCGCACAGACACGGGTAAATCCGGCAAAGATACAGGCAAGGACTGATCGTGCTTTGTGTAGGACTTATCCACTGGCCTTGCCTTGA
>CAYRCP010000393.1:0-2564 GCA_964422755.1 uncultured Bacteriovoracaceae bacterium
AAACTAGTTGCCCCATGTTTTTCTCAAGACCCGTATCCAGTTCTTGTGGGTGATCTTTTCCAGTGCATCTCTGTCAAAGCCATGTTTATGGAGCTGAGCAACGAGTCCGGGAAGGCCGCTTACATCACCGAGATCTTTGGGCACGGTTGCACCGTCAAAGTCAGAGCCAAAGGCTACATGATCGATCCCGATGCGACGGGCAATGTAGTCGATGTGGCTCACGATAGCGCCCAGCGATGTGTTTTCATCGGTTTTTCCGTCAGGACGCAGGTCCCGAACAAAGAACGTCACACCGACAATCCCACCGGATTCGCCTATGGCATCGAGCTGTTTATCCGTCAGGTTTCTGCTCGATGGGCACAATACATGGGCGCCGGCATGGGTGACCACGAGCGGGGCGCTGCTCAGAGATGCCACGTCCCAGAATCCCCGCTCGTTGAGATGTGCACAGTCAAGCAGGATATTCATGGCATTACATGCATGCACAAGTCTTTTTCCGTAATCAGTCAACCCCTCCCCGGTATCGGGTGAATGGGAAAATATAAAGGGTACGCCATATCCGAATATATTTGGTCTGCTCCAGGTAATTCCCAGGGAGCGCAGTCCTGCGTGATAAAAGACTTCGAGAGCATCAAGGTTTTTATCGATCGCTTCGGCACCCTCGAGGTGTATGATCACCCCCAGCGCGCCTGTGTCCATACACGCTGTGAGATCATCGGTATTGTGTACGATCTTCAGCTGGCCGCTGGAGGTACTTACCATTTTGAACAGGCTTGCCATGAGTGCATGGGTCATGTCCCGGGCATAGTGGAAGTCGATGGGTGGTGCTACCTTGATGTGTTTTCCCGATTGCGTGATGTCAAAGCCGACTCGCGCATTTTGTGTCTGCTGAGGAACGAAAAGAGCGAAGAACCCGGCCGCAAGGCCTCCCTGCCGGGCTCTGGGGAGATCTATATGTCCGATATCGGACCGGTGGAAAAAAGACCTCCCGCCTCCACGTTCAGCAAGATATAGATTGAGCAGTGTATCGTTGTGTCCGTCGATTACCGGCATGTGCATGTCAACCCTCATCCCTTACTCATTGCAACTCGTTTTCCGTGTCAGTGCACTGCACCTATAAAAACCTCGGGTAAGGAAGCATTTTAATGAGTTATGGTGTTACGGTGTCACTGTTCCACCTCAAAGGTCACGTCCACCGATGCCTCGATGGGAATCTGGCCCGGGGCTATGGGGGTAGGGGTCCTTGCCTCTGCCAGAGCGATGTGCTGATAGCCATAGACGCTACCGCCCGGGACATACCGGATGTGCAGAATCCTCTTAATGGTCAGGCCTGCCGCTTTCGCAAGTTCTTGTCCATATTCCATGGCATGTAAGAGTGCCTTGGCTGCTGCCTGTTTGCTGATCCGGTCGGAATCGCTTCTGCTGAAGGAAAGTGAGCCTATACGGTTGGCCCCTGCCTCAACAGCGGCATCGATCAGGGTGCCTACCTCATCGATACCGGGTGTTTTCACGATGACGGAATTATTGACCCGGTATGCATCAGGCCTTGGGCTGCCGGTTCTCTCTTTTATGCCGGAGTCTTTCTCATAAAGAGGGTACAGGCTGAAATTCGATGTCGAAATCGTAGACTCTTGCTTGGAAGCCTTTCTGAGTGCTTCCATGAGTGCTTTTGTACTGTCTGCATTTTTCCTCAAGGCATCTGCAGCCTTTTTCTCACTGGTTTCTACGGAGAACGTGATGGTGGCCATGTCGGGCTCTGCCGTAATCACCCCTTTCCCCGTGACATCTATGGTTGGTATCCGGGGGTTATCCTGTGCACAGGCAGCAGCATACATACCTGTCATGAAGACGATGCAGGTACAGATAAATGCGTATCTTTTGATCATCGAATTGCCTCCTGACGGTTAATGTGATTTTTCTGCAACAAAACAATATACTTAATAATGTAATCCAACGCGGTATCGTGGTCAATGGGGGAATGATGAACAGGTAAGCTTGAGACGATAGGCAGAACATGATTTTGGGCACATGATCCCAGGCAGGACGAGCAGGAAAGAACAAGATCCCAGGCAGAGCGAGACTTGTGGAGCATGATCCAAGGCAGAAGGTCCACCTGGCTACGCATTCAGCTTCAGGCTTCGTTTGCAACTACGCCCGACAATCCGCCAAGGAATCCTTTTATTATTGTTTTTCTTAGCGTCTTAGCGTCTTGGCGCGAGATTTTCTTTTCTCCAGGTACTATATACTGCACGAATTGTACAAGTTACAGGGACTGACCGTATGCTTCCCTGCGAAGAGCCATCTTTTTATATCTTGAATTTGCAATCCGAAATCCGAACTTCTTGAACCCTATACCCTATATCTGTTACCTAAAACTTAAAACGTAAAACTTAACACTTGCGGAGTGCAGTAGGGAGATCATCCCCGAATCTCATTGTTCTGCTCGAATTTCCTGAGGAACCCGGCATACTTCATAAAGTGAGCAATGGCCTTCAGGCCGGTCTGGGGTTGTTCGATGAAGTACAGGCCGTTTTCGTGATAGTAGCTGCGCGCATAGTCGGTCA
>CAYRCP010000394.1:0-2556 GCA_964422755.1 uncultured Bacteriovoracaceae bacterium
AGGCTCTCAAGGTCCTTATGAACATACGGGATGAAGCACACCGGTTCGCAATCAACTACCACAGAAAGCTGCGCAGCCGGTCCGCCAAGTCGATTTTCGAGGAGATTCCCGGGATCGGTCCCAAAAAAGCACGGGCACTGCTCAAGCATACCTCCGGCGTCGACTCCCTGGCAGAGATCACTGAAGACGACCTTGCCGGATGCCCGTCTATTTCACCAGTCGATATCTTCAACATATTGATTTATTTGAAAGATAAGCAATAAAACCCTTGTGAACTACTACGGGGTTCCACCTCCTGGCCCGGGGCAAGAATGACCTTTCCAATATGTATGGCTTAGTCTATAATCCCGGGTCTATGAGAGAAAAAAAAGACGAACATATCTACCAGTTGGAAGGCGAGTACGGACTGTTGCTGCGACCCATCATGAACCGGCTCTTTTCCCAGATAAACATCCCGGAGCTCTACAAAAAATCCATTTCATCGCTGAGTGATAAAGGCCACCTTATCTATGCACACAGCACAAAAAGCACCATCGATGCTTTGTTGATAAACTACCGGTTCAAGAAAGAAGATCTACCGGTTCCACGAATAATCTTTCATGAAAAATTCCTCTTTTTCCAGCCGGTCAGGAGACTCGGGGCGATTCTCTGGTCTCTTCTCACGAGGGATAACTCGTTGTTTGAAGACAACTTCTACAAAGATTTCATGCAGCAGGACAACAATGCGTCTCTGCTGTTCCTCGATGAGAAGCCAAAAAGATTAAAGCCCGATCCCATCATGGAACTCTTGAAGGTACAGCGGGATATTGATACTCCCCTTTATATCGTTCCTCAACGGCTCATCTATAAGCGTTCGCCGCTCAAGATCAAGGATGCGACCAAAGAAGAGAAGGCCAATATACGAGGAATCAGGAAGCTGGCCACACTTATCCGGGGACAGGAACACGGTTTCATTGAACACGGAGAGCCCATAAACCTGCAGGAAATCATGAAAGAATCACTCGGCAAATCGAAATTCTTCGAAGAAATTGCCCGTGACATCAGAAACGAACTCATGCACCGCCTTGCCCTGCTGGGAAGAAATATCTCCGGCGCACCTATCAGGGAACGGCAGTTTATCATAAAAAAGACGGTCAATGACCCGATCCTGCAGACCTTCTTTAGAACCTTTGGCCAGGAGAACAAAAAGAGCAAGGAAGATCTCGAACATACTGCCTACAAACATCTCGATCAGATCGCCTCGGACCTCAGCCCTGCCACGGTCAATATATTCAACAAACTATTAACCTGGATATTCAATAATATCTATGAAGGCGTCGATGCAAATCCCGAAGGGGTGCAGGCCGTCAAGGAGATGGCGAGAAATGGTTCGATCGTATACGTTCCCTGCCACAAGAGCCATATCGATTATCTCATCCTCTCCTACTTTCTTTTTCACAACTGGATGAGTGTCCCGGTGATAGCAGCAGGTATCAATCTCGCCTTTTTCCCCATGGGGTCCATATTAAGAAAGGGCGGCGCCTTCTTCATGAAACGCACGTTCAAGGACAATCCCGTGTATGCACAGACATTTGCAGCCTATGTGCGTACCATCCTGCAGGAGAGAATCCCCTTGGAATTCTTCATAGAGGGCGGCAGGAGCAGATCCGGGAAACTGATGCTCCCGAAAAAAGGCCTGCTGTCGATGATCGCCCAGGGATGGGAATCGGGGGTGAGCCGCGATGTGATCTTTGTGCCTGTCTACGTCGGGTACGACACTGTTGTGGAAGAAAGCTCATACATACGGGAGATGAAAGGCGCGCCAAAGGAAAAAGAGAACATCTGGCAGCTGTTAAAGGCAGGCACGGTTTTGAAAAACCGTTACGGCAAGGTCTATATCCGCTTTGCAAAGCCGATCTCGCTCAATCGGTTCATGGAGGGAAATTCCTCCTACTCAAAGATGAATACCGATGAAAAGGAAGGCCTCTACGATGTTTTAGCGCAGCAGATCATCTCATCCATCTATCAGCAAACCGTTGCCACGCCGTTTTCCATCCTCTCTTGTGTGGTTTCGAGCCATGTATCGGCCATTGAAGAGGAAACCGTCAAAGAGGGATTTCATATCTTTTCAGACTACCTCAGATATCTCGAGTGCAATCTTGCATCATCGCTCTCTGCTGAAGACGAGGCCTTTGCAGATGCCTTTGCCCTGATCAAGGAGAAAAAGCTCATTACCATTGACGAGGGATCCTCCGATGAAGACCCCAACCTCATAAGCGCCGAGGCCGAAAACAGGATCCACCTGGAGTACTACAAAAACACCATTCTCAACTTTTTTGTGCCCGCGTCGCTCATATGCAATGTTCTCCTCAAGACCTCAGGAGGCATTGACGAAAAGACCTATAGAGAACAGCTGCAGAATCTCTCGGCATTGATGGAAAACGAGTTTATCCTGAACAAAGAAAGCTTGAAAAAAGCGCAGCAGTATTTACTGGACAAAAAGATCATCATGAATGCAAAGGGCATCTATTCGATCAATGAACCTCGCAGAAGCATAGCAGTGATGTTCGACGGTCT
>CAYRCP010000395.1:0-2552 GCA_964422755.1 uncultured Bacteriovoracaceae bacterium
CTGCTGCGGGTTGCATATCTAATGGAGTGAACCGGATATGTCAATAAGATAATGTCAATTAATTTAACTACCTTTTTCAACCCTTGTTGCCGTTGCGAGTGCATATCTAATAGAGTGCCCCGGATATGTCAATAAGATAATCTATATAAATTGTTACTTCCCGGGTGGACAGGCTAAAGGCTCAAGGCTTTTAGAGATAAACCTCATAAATCACAGGTAATAGCCACTATATCAGTGCATACTGTTCCCTGATACGGCCTATGCCGTTGAAGGATGAATTAATCAGTATCTTTCAGTCTACAGTGTCTCAATGGCATTTCTATCAGGGCACCTTCAGGCTGATAATATGAAAAGTTGCTTTAATTTAGCTTTCTTTTTCAACCCCCTGTTTTCATGAAACCAGGGGGTTGAACTACATGCGGAAGATATAAGGGACATCGCAGGAGGGATCCCAAGTGAGACCAGGGTGATCAATGACCCCGGTTCCCCTGCACATAATTTCCCCCTCCATCGGATCTTTGGGTTATTCGATGGCAGCAAACCTGGGTATGCTGACCTCTGCCAGTTGATCTCCCGGGGCTTGTCCGGTATCACGGTAAATTTTCTATTCTCCGAGATAATTGGCAATCGTTCCCACGGGTCAGTCAGTTGAGAGAACCCTCTTGTCTGATCTTTGCCGCCACTTCAAGATAATCTGATCCGCCAGTTATGCACTCTAAAGCTGATATCCGTTCAGGGTAAGATCTTTGATAATGCCCTCTCCACGAATACACTGCCGATAGCTGCATGTCTTATGTGAAGTCCAATACCAAATGCTCGCGCGAGTCATCTCCTGCGATCATAATACGTGTATATTCATGCACTATTTCAAGATATTCTTCGCCACTGTCGATAGGATGTAGGGAATTTATAATGTATATGCAGTGAAGGATGAATATGTATTACTCTGACTCTATTGATAAATCTTGTGAATACCTGCGCTTGGCTTTGGATCTTATGGGACGACACCATATCCCGGTGGATCCTACAAACTATTCTGTGTGGTATGAATACGTATCAGGAAAGAACCAACCGCTCAAAAACGTCATCGATGATGTACTCTCCAGATCCAATCCCGTTACTCTTGAACTCAGCAAGGACCTGTACAATAAATATATCGCCGATGACCGCAAGATTATTATTATAGAAAAGTTGCGGGATGAACTTCGTAAAGTCATGGATACTATCCTTTCTCATGTCGCCGACACAGGCGGGAAACTGACCAGCTTCGGCTCCATGATCAACATGTACTCTGAAAAGCTGGGCCATGATCTCGATGCAAACGGCGTAAGGGTCATCGCAAATGAGATCCTTGGTGAGACCAAGACGATCAATGATTCAAGCGCCCTGCTGAAAGAACGGATCGATTCATCCACAAGGGAAATAGAAATGCTGAGAAAGGACCTGAATCAGTTCAAGAAAGAAGCAACCTCCGATACCCTGACCGGCCTGATAAACCGCCGATATCTGAACAAAGCGTTTGAACACGAGGTAAAGAGTGCATCCCAATCAGGTGCCGACCTTTCCCTTATCATGTCCGATATTGATCACTTCAAACGCATCAACGACGAATTTGGCCACCTGGTGGGAGATCAGGTGCTCAGGAAAACGGCCACGATGCTGAAGGACTGCGTGAAAGGCAGGGATATTGTCGCCCGCTACGGGGGAGAAGAATTCGTCATATTACTGCCGGACACGGCATTGAAAGGCGCAGTTGCCCTGGCAGAAAAAATATGCACATACTTTAAGAACATGAGTTGGAAACGCAAAGACACCGGCCAATCCATGGGCCAGGTCCACATATCCATCGGGGTTTCGCAGTACAGGGATGGCGAGACATTTGAGCATCTTATTCAACGTGCCGATAAGGCCCTGTATCATTCGAAGAGCAACGGACGGTGCCGGGTGACCAGCGAACCAGCAGTCAAATAACCTCGGGCGGGCAGCCATGAGCGGCCTTCTGAATTCAAAATTGTAGATCTTCACACCCAAGCATACTCGGATGATTGAAGAGCAGTAACTGCTCACGCAGTCAGGCTGAGGGTATCCGAAAAACACGATTGCCACATTTTGGCGGTTAAGCAGCATATTTTTTGCAACAAACACGGCTTCAACGTGTGCTTTATTCCCGCTTCTACAACAGTCTTCAGTCTTTAGCCCCCCAAGGGCATTTCTTTCAGGGCATCTATCCATCTGAGTAGTTATGAAGAGCATACACAGCGATATCACACCACGAAGGGAATTCATCCTTAAGGATTTCATAAAACGTTAGAGCGTACATTCCGTGGCGAGGTGCTTCGGACGGGCATTCCCTCTGTGTTTTGTCCTATGATGTTCTTCGTGCTTTTCGTGTCCTTCGTGGTGAGAACAATGGGCTGTGAAAAAAAATGCAAACTATAGAAGTATGCTTCACTGAGAAAAACCAAAGTTATAGTCGTTGAACATAGACCCATAAATAAAGGGTAATAAAAAAGGCCTCCAATCGTAGTGATTGGAGGCCTGTATAGTTGTCC
>CAYRCP010000396.1:0-2540 GCA_964422755.1 uncultured Bacteriovoracaceae bacterium
GTCAACCTCTCGGCAATATATCTGGGACAGGGGAGATTCAAGGATGTGCAGGAGCTGTGCATCGCTGCGATCAAGGCAAAACCCTACGATTATCTCGCTATCAGTAATCTGGCGCTGGCACAGCTGATGATGAAGCAGTATGACCATTCCATCAATAACTACCGGCAGGCACTCAAGCTCAAGGGTGACCTGCCAAAGGCCAAAATGGGTCTTGCCATGGCATACTGGGAAAGCGGAGACTATAAAAACGCATATGATCTCTATCTGACGATGTTTAAACAGGGGCATGTGCGCAATGCCCACCAGGCTGCTCAGTACTATTACCGGCTCGGGTATGCATCGTGGAAATTAAACAGATCAGATGATGCATATGCGTATCTCGACAAGGCATTAACCATGGCAGTCGAGAGACCAATGCTGATGAAAGATATCGGCATGGTCTATACCAGCATGGGGGATACACAACGGGCGACCCGGGTATTTCGAGAGGCTCTTCCCCAACTGGAAGATGATGAGCTGAAGGCAAAGCTGGCAGGTATCCTTAGGCTGCTGAAGGAAAGGGAAGATGGAAGAGGGCCTATTGCGCAATAGCAAGCGGGGAGAGTTTGATCAGTGCGTAGGTCTGCCGTGCGTCAAATGATGTTATCAGTTGTGTGTACATTCGCGAGTTGAGTTCTTCCAGGAGGTCGTCAAGGTCGGTTGTGCTTGTTGCAAGGTATGAGCTCTCGGCTATGGGCACGATCCCCCTGTTCACGACAATGGGTTGTACCCCTGCATAATCGATGTAGCCTCTCATCACGAAATCATCACGGTACACCAGGATCGGAGAGTACGTGGACATATCCTCGATAGCGGAAATGGGCTCGGACGTACTGCCGGGAAGCTGGATCAGGGCGATGGACCAGCTCAGAATAAAGATCGCAGCAGCACACAGGGTGATCATGGCTGCGTGGCGGCCGTTTTTTGCCAGCCAGCCGAAAAGCAGGGCCGCAACGACAAGGATGGCGACAGGGAGTGCCTCAGTGGTGGTTATGGTCAAGGCCATGAGCGGCTGAACGGACATAATGGCTATGGCCGATGCAAAAAGTATGATCCCGGTGAGTACCAGGCAGATGCCCCTGATGAACGCCACTTTTTGCTGCAGTTCAAACCCGTGTGCGATCCAGTAACCGATGAGCATGCACCCGAACGGTAAGGCGATAACGGCGTATCCTCCCCGGTAATCTTGAGAAAACAGCAGGATTGCCGCACCCATAACGAAGGCGATTTTAACCGGAAGAAGAGATCTCCAGGTATCTTTTCCCGGTGCAATTTCCGAGGATATCCATGCCGGCAGTACCAGGGGCAACCAGGGAAGCGTATATTTGATGAATGCCCAGATGCGCGGAAAGATTCCCGATCCTGCATCGTTTGCAAATATCGTGGAAGCGATAGCCCCGCCTGCAGTTATTCTATAGGTGGAGTACACTGCAATCAGGACAACTGCCACAAAAAGGATTCCAAAGATCGCACGGATTTCCAGAAACTTTTTTGGAGAGAGATCCAGCAGGATGAGCAGGAGTATGCTGAAACCAAAAAAAGCCAGCAGAGTCCATCCTCCGGTGATAGTCGCCATGCTGATAAGGATGTACGAGAGGAGGTACCACCAGGAATTGTGATTTTTTATGTAGATCAGGGAAAAGATCAAAAAGGCGAGGATGGTCAAAGAGCACGGGACCACGGACATATTGAGTGTGGAGCTGGTGAGGATAAACCCGTAGCTCGTTATGGTAAGCAGGGTTGAGACTGCAGCCGATTTGCCACCCCACAGGGACAGGGAGAATAAACACACGCCGGCGGCAAGCATGCATCCTGCAAGGATGCTGATGAGGCGGAGTGAAAAGATGTCTGAGAAGGGAGAGACGGAAAGCGCAAGGATGTTTATCGGGTTGGGTCCGATAAGGGGCAGCCTGTTGAGCCAGGGGGTGAGATGGCCGCCTGCATGCATTTCCTGGATGGTCTGGAATAGCCAGATCTCGCTGCTCCATGGCGCAGGCTCAAAGGCGAGAGGTATGAGGAGGGTAAAAACGCAGAAAATGACCCCAAAGAGAAGTCCGATAGCCTGAAAAACTCTCACCCCTTTAACCTCCCAATCATTATGAGGGTTTACCTGAGTAACCCAAAATGTGTCAAGCCTCTAATAGACCGGGAGAGTTACCGGTCTTGTTTCATACTGCCACAGAACAGAAAATATTCCTACCCTGGAATGCTCCTGCAGCACGCGTCTTTTGCAGAATATCTCCGGTTTTTCTGACAGACCCTTAAGGAGTTGACATTTAATCCCATCTCCCCTTAGTATTGCCAATACCAAAAAAAACGGAGTGCTGGATGGCTTCTATTGAGGAACTTTTGAAGAATAAAGGTATTGCAAAACCAAAGATAAAGAAAAGAAACGACCAGAGAAAACCTGACGAAATACGAGAGGTAAAAATCTCCCGGGGATTCAGCAAACACTCCCTTGGATCGTGCCTTATCGAAGTCGGTGATACACGGGTGATCTG
>CAYRCP010000397.1:0-2540 GCA_964422755.1 uncultured Bacteriovoracaceae bacterium
GGAGCAACGAAGAGACAGACACGTCGATGCGGGTGGTGGCCGACCATGCCAGGGCAAGCGCATTTCTCGTGGGAGACGGTGTCCTTCCTTCCAACGAGGGAAGAGGCTATGTGCTCAGGCGGATCATGCGCAGGGCGGCACGGCACGGTAAACTCCTCGGGCTGAGCGATACGTTCCTGCACAAGGTTTCACTCAAGGTCATCGAGGAGATGGGCGATGTCTATCCGGAACTCATAGGCCGGAGCGATTTCATCGACAAGGTCATCGTCAATGAGGAGGAGCGATTCTTAAAGACGCTGGACAGAGGTCTGAGCATGCTCGATGAGATCATGTCCTCCCTCAAGGCAAAAGGAGAGACGTCCATCCCCGGGCATGATGTCTTCATGCTCTACGACACGTTCGGATTTCCGGTGGATCTCACCGAGGACATAGCGAGCAGACAGGGGCTTAACGTCGACAACGAAGGGTTTGATGTAGAGATGGAAAAGCAACGGGAAAAGGCTCGTGTTTCGTCCCATTTTGCCGAGGCAGCAGATGGCGGCGCAGGGGTCAGTT
Organism: uncultured Bacteriovoracaceae bacterium; assembly: GCA_964422755.1. GTDB lineage: Bacteria > Desulfobacterota > Desulfomonilia > UBA1062 > UBA1062 > DSAD01. Next base: position 556 of record CAYRCP010000397.1, read on the forward strand.
CCGTATCCGGAAGAGGTGCTGTCACGTTTGTCGGCTACGATACCTTCGAGTCCTCAGGGATGGTGCTCGAAATACAGCGCAGGGCCAAAGACGGCACGTTTGAGCCTGCAGACGAGATCACCTCCGGAGATGAGGCCCTTGTAATTACTGATGTCACGCCGTTTTATGGTGAGTCAGGCGGTCAGGTAGGCGATACCGGAAAGATCACCGCAGATGGGCTGGAAGCCGATGTTGTGGATACGATAAAGACAGAGGCCGGGATTACGATCCATTCGATAAAGCTTAATGCCGGGGTACTGAAAAAAGGTCAGGAAGTTACCCTCATGGTAGAGGGCAGCAGGCGCAAGAGCATTATGCGGCATCACAGCGCAACCCATCTGCTGCAGCGGGCGCTGCGGGAGGTGCTCGGTGACCATGTTCACCAGTCAGGATCGCTGGTGAATGAAAAGAGACTCAGGTTTGATTTTACCCACTTTGCGGCAATGAGTGATGAGGAACTTGAGAAGGTGGAGGCGATTGTCAATCAGTATGTCCTGGAGGATATGCCGGTACGCACAAAGATCACGACCAAGGATGAAGCCATGGCACAAGGGGCTATGGCGCTGTTTGATGAGAAGTACGGAGATGAGGTCCGGATGGTTACGATGGGGGAGGATGTCTCAAGAGAGCTCTGCGGAGGCACGCACAGCCATTCCACCGGTGAGATCGGTGTGGTGAAGATCATCTCCGAATCGAGCGTATCGGCCGGATTGCGCAGGATAGAGGCCTTTGCCGGCACCCAGGCCCTGGAATATTTCCGCTCCCTGTCAAACTCGGTTGCCGATATCACCGACACCCTGAAGTGTTCTCCTGCAGAGATTATGGAGAGGATCGTCGCGTTTCAGAAAAAGATCAAGGAACAGGATCTCGCAATAAAGGATCTCAATTTGAAACTTGCGACGGGTTCGTCGGGCAGCGCCGATGAAGAAACGTTGTCCCTGGACGGCTTCAAGGTGGTGATTAAAAAGGTCGACCTTGAGGATATTTCCCAGATCCGGGAGATGGGAGACCGGATAAAGCAGAAGCTCGAAACAGGGGTGGTTTTTCTCGCGTCACCGGGAAAGGGCAAGGCAACGTTCATGATTATGGTCACGGACAACCTTTCAGGCAAGGTGGATGCCGGGAAACTGATGAAAGACCTCTGCAGTGCAATTGGCGGCAGGGGTGGAGGAAAATCCCTGTTTGCCCAGGGTGGTGCACCTGATACTGATCGTATTGACCAGGCGATTGAGGTCTTCAAGGAGGCCATTAAGGGGGAGAAATGAGGCAGGCCAACGTTACGCGAAAGACCAAAGAGACCAATATTTCGATTGCACTGAACCTGGATGGCGGAGATACCCGGATTGATATCCCGTCGGGGTTTCTTGGCCATATGCTCGACGCCTTCTCAAAGCATTCCGGCTTGGGGTTCGAGATCAAGGCAGCAGGTGATACTCATGTCGACCTGCATCACACGGTGGAAGACATCGGCATTGTGCTTGGGCAGGCCTTCCAGAAAGCCCTGGGAGACAAAAAAGGCATAACCAGATACGGGCTGGCAAAGGTCCCCATGGATGAATCCCTGGTGGAAGTGTGCCTGGATATCTCGGGGAGGCCGTATTTTCAGATCCATGGCAAGGCAGATTTCCACGGCCAGGTCGGCGATTTCGACCTGGAGCTTGTTCCGGAATTTTTCCGGGCGCTGGCGTTCAATGCCGGTATAACACTGCACATGAGCGTGCTTGCCTCGGGCAACGGCCATCACCTTGCAGAGGCCTGTTTCAAGGCCTTTGCAAGAGCGATCAAAGAGGCCGTGAGCGTTTCCGGAACGGATATACCCTCAACCAAAGCGAGTTTATGAAGTTCAGGCATACAAAGGTGAAGACTCTCGACAGTTATGCATATCCCGGCATGCCCTTCTGGGTTGAAATCGACGGAAACGGTCGGGAAATCGAGTCTGTGGTGGA
>CAYRCP010000398.1:0-2535 GCA_964422755.1 uncultured Bacteriovoracaceae bacterium
GGCTTTGAAACCGAACTGCTCAACGGAGGTTCCTCCTACGGGTTTTACGAGACATGTGATGGAAAATATGTCTCGTTCGGTGGATTGGAACCGCAATTTCTCATTGCAAGTCTTACGGCCCTGGAGATGGGGGAGTATATCGACCGTCTGATGGAGCCCGGTATCCATGATGAACTGAAAAACAAGATCGCAGAAAAAATCCGTACCCGGGACAGAGACCATTGGGTCAGCGTCTTTGAGAATATTGACGCATGCGTCGAACCGGTACTGAGCTTTGCCGAGGCAACAAAAAGCGAACATGCGCAAGCCCGGGGTCTGCTGGTGGATGTCCCGGGGCCCGAAGGCAAACCCATTACCCAGATCGGTCTGCCCATTAAGTTCTCGAACTACTCGCCGGAGTATAAGTGGGCTGGTCCCTGCCTGGGGGAAGATACCATGGAGATTGTAGCGTCACTGGGGTTCAGTGATGAAGAAATACAACAGATGAAATCAAATAAGATTTTTGGAGATCATTAAATAGAGATGAAGGGGGTAGGTAGTATGATTGGCATTACATCTTATGGCGGGTATATCCCTCGCTACAGATTGAGCAGAATGGTGATTGTCCAGAATATGGCCTGGTATTTTCCTGTTATCATGGCTGTTGCCGGGGGAGAAAAATCGGTCGCAAACTGGGACGAGGATGCCATCAGCATGGCAGTTGCCGCAGCCTATGACTGCATGGCAGCAAAAGACAGGAAGGCCCTTGACGGGGTGTACCTCGCATCGACCACGATGCCTTTTGCCGACAGGCTCAATGCAGGTATTGTTGCCGCAGCGTTGAATGCGCCCGAAGAGGGGGCAATGAATGCCGATTTCAGTGCATGCCAGAAAGCAGGCACCACGGCGGCAATCTCGGCATTGGAAGCGATTCAGGCCGGCAAAAAGGATGCTGTTTTAGTTGCTGCATCAGACCAGCGCAAAACCAAGATGGCAACCATGTATGAAATGTTCCTTGGTGACGGCGCTGCAGCACTGCTGTTCGGCAAAGATGATGTCATTGCAGAGTATAAGGGAAGTTATTCCGTCAGCTGCGACTTTATCGATCACTACAAGGGATATGGGAAAGAATTTGACTATACCTGGGAAGAGAGATGGGTCCGCGACGAAGGATACGGCAAGATCATCCCGGAGGCGATTGGCGGCTTCCTGAAACAGTCGGGCATGTCCATCGATGAAATCGATAAGTTCGTCTACCCGTGTTATTTCAGCGGAACCCATAAAGGCATTGCCAGGAAACTGGGCATCGATCCTTCCAAGGTGCAGGATAATCTGCACAATGTCTGCGGCGATACCGGGACTGCTCATTCACTGGTCATGTTCGTTGCCGCACTGGAAGATGCACAGCCCGGAGATAAGATTCTTGTTGCAGGGTTTGGGCAGGGCTGCGATGTGCTCTGTTTCGAAGCTACGGACAAGATCAAAGATTTCAAGGCGCCTTCAGGGATAAAGGGCTCGCTGGCAGGCCGGGTGGAACTGACGAATTACCAGAAGTTTACCAAGTTCAGAGATCTCATCGTGGCAGATCTCGGGATCCGCGGGGAAGCAAACCCCAACACCTCACTCACTGCCCTGTGGCGAAATCGGAAGATGGTGCTCGGCTTTGTTGGCGCAAAGTGCAAAAAGTGCGGAACTGTTCAGTTCCCTGCGCTCCCCATGTGTGTAAAGCCCGAATGCAATGCCGCCGGTGAATTCGAGGATTATGAATTTGCCGACAAGCCGGGAAAAATTCAGGTGTTTACCGGAGACATGCTCTCACCCTCGGTCGATCCTCCGGCAGTATACGGTATCGTGACCTTTGAAGGGGGCGGCAAGGCCTTTGTCGACTTCACTGATTGTGACCTGAACCAGGTCAAGGTAGGCATGCCAATCAAGATGTCTTTCAGAAGAAAAAATGTGGATAAGATGCGGGGATTTACCGGATATTTCTGGAAGGCCGTTCCCCAGGTTCAAGGATAAGGAGGTGAGCTATGGCGACGGGAATTAGAGATAAGGTAGCAATTCTTGGTATGGGATGTACGAAATTCGGAGAAAGATGGAATGATGGGCCTGAAGAGTTAATGGTCGAGGCATTCCAGGAATGTATAGCGGATGCCGGGATAGAAAAGAATGAGATCCAGGCGGCCTGGATGGGCACCTGTTTTGATGAGGTCATGGTCGGGAAAAGTGCGCTTTCCGCTTCTATGGCATTGCGTCTCCCTAATATCTCGGTAACAAGGGTGGAAAATTTTTGTGCAAGCGGCACAGAGGCGTTTCGTGGGGCAGTTTACGCTGTTGCTTCCGGTGCGTGTGATATCGCCCTGGCGATCGGTGTGGAAAAACTCAAGGATATAGGCTATGGCGGACTGCCGGAATTCAGCGCTGCAATCGGCACTACGAATGCATTATGGTTCCCCAATCTGACTGCACCTGGTGGTTTCGCACTTCTTGCATCCGGATACGCCGCAAAGTATGGGGTCGATATCCAGGATGTCAAAAAAGCCATGGCACATATAT
>CAYRCP010000399.1:0-2532 GCA_964422755.1 uncultured Bacteriovoracaceae bacterium
TCAGATTCAGTTTCACCATCAGCCCCTCTTGTTCAGGAAGAATGTTACGCAGGCACCGTTTCTCCCGTCTTCGTCACGCCAATAGCGCACATAGTCCGCTGTATGGGCGATAATGTGAAGACCGAATCCGTCTTCCCTCGATCCGTCGAAAACCGGGGAAGGCGCATTGGAGAAGTCAAATTCACTGCCCCAGTCATAAAAGTTGAGTACGATCTCATCCATGGATGGCGAGGCCTCGACGACGATCTTGCTGCCTTTTTTGCCCGTATACGCATGTTTAATGATATTGGTTGTGATCTCGGTGGCAACAATCTGAATCATCTTAATCCGTTCACCATCCACCAGGGATTTGCCGAGGCTCGTGCACATCTCCTGGATAAAATCTCTCAGCCGTCCCAGTTCATCCATGTCGCTTTTGATAGTCAGATTCCACTGAGGCCGCGAGGGTTCATGGTCTTCGGACTGGTCAACCTTGAGAGCCACACAGGTGAAATCATCGGGGAGAATCCTGGTGTCGGAGTACAGGGCTATCTCTTTGAATGCTGCATCACACAGTTCCTGGGATTCCAGATGGGCATTGTCCTGAATAAATTGTACGAGACGGTCTACGCCGTAAAACTCTCCCTTTGCATTCTTTGCCCCGGTGATTCCTCCGGAGTAAAAGAAGAACAGATCACCCGTGGCAAAGGGCACGAGGATTTCTTTAAAATTATCCTGTCCCGGAAACCCGATAGGCATGTCGACCCCCTGGAGCAGGGTGCAGGCCTTGGTTGCATGATGAAAGTGGATGGTGCGCATATGGCCGCAGTCGACATAGCTGATGAGATGCCGGTGCATGTCAAAGCGTGCATAGCATAGCGTGAAAAAGGTCTCCTGCTCTTTGAGCTGCCGGATCATTTCGTTATGAACCGTTGATACGATCCTTTCGGGTGAAGGAAGAGGAGTAGTGCATGATGGCCGGGTCGAGTTATACAGCACGGTCATGAAGCGGTTCTTTGCCTCTGCACCGACAAGAGCTGCGGAAACACCTTTGCCCATGACATCACCCATGATGAGATCGATGCAGTTGTTGTCCACCGCAAAGCAATCATAGAAATCCCCGTCGATATCCTTTGAGGCGACGTTCAAGTCCCCTGTCTTCATCCCATGCAGTTCCCCGGGCATGCGGGGAAGCAGCAGGCTCTGCCGAATCTTTTCGGCAATGGCGGATTCCCGGGCGTGCACCCTGTCCGGTTGACCTTCAACCGAGTGCAGTCTCTTTGGCTGCCGTCGTGTCCTGATGGCCTGCCGGACCAGCGCAATGATTTCATCGGGGTTGAACGGCTTTGTCACATAGTAAAAGGCACCGTTTTTCATGGCTTGTACTGCATTGGCGATGTCATGACTAGCGGTCATCATGATGACCGGTATGTCGGGGTGGCGTTCGCGAATGCAGCGAAGGCACTCCATACCGTCCATCTCCTGCATCCACAGGTCAACGAGCACGACGCCGGTGTCGTCGGACAGCATGGCCATGGCCTCGTTGCCGTCTTTTGCCAAAGCAACCGCATAGCCCTCTTTATTAAGGTGTGAGTCGAGATAAGCCCGCACCACACGACTGTCATCCACCACGAGGATTTTTACGGGTATGCCTTGACCGGAGTGCTCCGAATCATTTTGCTGTTGTGAATCATGTATTATATCAAGCGGTATGTTCTTATCCATTATAATACTGAGCAGATCGGCAAACTCTATGGTTTTCTTGAATATTTCTATGATAAAATCTGCAGACCCAGTGCCATGGGGAGCAGAAGCTTGTATGGCTGGAGTTTAAAAGATCTTGGCTGCCCTTCGGTATTTCCCGTCCCGGTGAACGATCTTGCCTTTTTTCACAAGGGCCCGCAGGTGTTTTGTTACCATCTGGGTCTCTCCATATTTGAGGATCTTGTCGGGGCAGGTGTGGTCGATCTCATAAATAGGCGATTCCATGATGATCTCCTCGAGCGTCGTCCCATCGTGGGTGGAAATACGATCCAGCAGGAGGTTTTCCCGGTCGGAAAAGGCCTTGATAAACGCGTTTATTCTTTTGGGAATGTACGCCCCTTTTATGGGTTTCGAGTGCGATGTTATGTACACCTCGGCAGGCAGATTGCTTACCGTTTCAACTGATTGTTGAAACTGCTCGATGTTCGACTCGGGATTGCCGTACCAGGGGCCAAAGGGGCTGAGGTCGATATCGAATCCGATAACGATTTTCTGGTCCGGTTCAAACAGGCAGTAGTGGTCTTCCAGGTGTCCCGGCGTGTGCAGTGCGGTAAAGCAGGTTTCTCCGAGAGCGAATTCCTCTCCGTGGCTGAAGGTTTTCGTGGGGGTGAAGTCCTTAAACCCGATTCCCGGGAGGTAGGTTTTTTTCCAGAGTTGGGCAAGATCATCTTCCACGAAACGAACTGCGAGCTTGTCCGCCTTCGAGATGCTCTGCGAATGTTCCTGCGGCACAGCGATGTCGGCATGTGCCTTTTCCTGCAGCAGCCATGCCCCTGATGTATGGTCCGG
>CAYRCP010000400.1:0-2531 GCA_964422755.1 uncultured Bacteriovoracaceae bacterium
AGGGTATCTCTTATGAGAGCTCCGGCACCAGATTCTTTCATGCGCTGGGTGGCTGAGCCGTGAGCGATTTGCCCTTTACCAGGGTAAATCTCCTGCTGGATAAGGGGTTATTTTCTGTTCGGGCAGCTTTGTCAGAGAGTTTAAACCATGTGTCCAGGAGTTCGAGGAGTGTCTCTTCGAAGAATGTAGAGTTTCTGCTCTGGGAAGATGCCTGGAGCAATTTTTGCTTCATGGTTTCCGTGCCTTCGAAGTCAGACTGTATTGCATCGCGTATTTCTGAAACCGTGAATATGGCTTCGTCAAAGACATACTTTTTTATCACGGTCAGCGTTTTGGCAAGGTCGATCATCCCATATGCAATAATCAGGTCGACGCTATTATAGGAGGGAAGTTTCCCGTCTCCCCCTGTATCTCCAGGGAGGTCATTATGCAGGGTCAGAAGCAAAGGATGAACCACTCCCATATTGTTGTAGCAAAGTAATACGTCGGTTAACTTCAAATGTTGTTTCTGCACGGTCCTGTGAACAATGCCTATGTATTCCCGGACAAGGTTATGGAAACTGCTTCTGCGAAGGTTATCTTCAAGCAGGGCACTGTCTCCCGGTGAAAAGAGTCCGTCCTTTACCAGCAGATCTAAGATTATCTTGTGTCTTTTTTTAAAAAAAGCCGCAATTATCTCCGGCAGGTTGCTGTTATTGATAGTAGATTCTCGAAATACCACCCAATTTTGAAAGTCCGGAACCTGTGCGAGTGACTGGTTGGCAAATCTCATGGTGCCGGTTTTATCGTGATAGAGATCAGGACACCAGCCTGTGGTTTTGATGCAGTTTATTACCTTCAGTTTGAAGAAATCGCTGAGGTCATCTCTCCATCGAACAGTCAGCACCGGCTGTTTCGTGGGGATGTTCATTCGTGCCTGGAGCATGAATTTCGATAACATCGTATCTGCGGGGTTACCCTTGTTATCAGATCCTGCAAGCGTGATAAGCTGATGCATCGGAGAGGTAACGAAATCTGTTTTGCTTGCCGGTTGGGCTATAATGATCTGTTCGCTCTTGATTCTAAAGAGCTCCAGGAGCTCGAGTGCTTCTGTCGGGCTCAGTTGTCCGCAAAGCAGATCGTGTTCAAAGAACGGGTTCATGTATTGATCAAAACGACCGGGAGATATGCCTCGATCGTAAAGTTCGAGGCACAGGCAGATATGAATAAACCAGAAGGACTGAAGGGCTTCCCGGAAAGTATCCGGGGCTTTTCCCGGCACTTTTTGGCAAATGCGCGATATCTCATATAGTTCCTGAGCGCGGTTTATTTCACCGCAGTGCTCTGCCAACCTCCGGGCCTCTTGAGCGTAGTTTTCCGCAAAGGCGATAATCCCCTCCAGCGAGAGAATAAGGCCTGTATAGAAGGAATGAAATTCTCCCGCGTCCTCATTACCCGGCGGTTCACTCTGTTCTAAACATTCCTTGAGGTGCAAGATGATGGAATCCAGACCATCTTGAAGGATTTTTCTGTAGGTGATCACAATCCAGCCTTGCGGTGCACATGAAGGAAAAAAAGGTGAGTCGAAGTCGTGCTGCCATCCGTTTGAGCTCTCAAATATGCGCAACGTGTCGTGAAGGTGTTGTGAGCACAGTGCGCACCAGTTTGTATCCTGCCAAAACAAGTTGACATTGCTGAGGTTTTCCTTTTCATTGGGCGAAAGCGCGCAGGGCAGGAGGGCATTATCAGGTTCCCATCCTGCCCGCTTCTTTAAATGAAGCCCGGCATTCTCGGCAGAAGCCCTGATGGAATCCGGAAATTGCCATGCATATTCAGGATATACCTGTGCCCCTTTGAGATACCGGGAAGTATTCCCCACAATAAGTTCATCATCCCAGATGACCGGTATCAAATGAGAAAGGACATGGTGAAATGCGCCTGCAGTCCTCAGATACAACGGTTCGTCCCAGTGCTCACGCAAATAGTCGGTAAAAAGCACAGCGCGTTGCAAATCTAGGCAGGGTGCCGCATTTCGAACCTCGGAATATCTTTTCTTGACCCGGTCGGTTGTAGGTTTTACATAATGTGCAAGCCCTTCAAACATGATGATTACCCCCCCTCTCATGTTGTGTCGTGCTTGGAAAAATGTCAGGAGTGCAAACTAACCTAATAGCAGAAGGTAAAACAGGCCAATATAAGATAAACACTGATACCTGTGTAAGATATATCTGATTTTAATATAAGTTTCTGTCTTACATGTGCGCTTACCGGGAGACTGACTGCAGAGGGTAAAACAAAGACATCGCAGATGCCGCGGCTAATTTACAAGTTTGTTCTGAACGGATGTCATCAGTCTCGAAAAGGATTTGTTTCAGCCCTTCTCTGACTATCGGATGATCATCAGGGATAAGAACCCTTATCATCAAGAAGCTCCCTTTTCTTCAAGCGGAATAGAAACAAGGACAGTGGTACCCATTCCACGTTCTCCAAGAAAATGTACTTCTCCGCTGCAAAAATATGCACGTTCCTTTATACCCATAAGTCCGAAGGAT
>CAYRCP010000401.1:0-1352 GCA_964422755.1 uncultured Bacteriovoracaceae bacterium
GCCTAACGCCCAGTGCCTAGCGCCTGTCTCTCTGATTGAAATGACTTTTTCCTGATGCCAGGCATTGGAAATTACATGTTGTACGCCACTAATCAGTTACTTCCATCCTTTCCTTGATATTCTGCAGATCAATCTCAGTCTCGCGCTCGTTTTGTTTCCGCACCAGATCTTCCGTCTCTTTTCCTGAAAGAGAGGCAGGTATTGTATAGTCGACATCCAGGTCCAGGTGCGTTATGTATCCATGAGGTTCGAAATGGAATGTCCAGGTGCTTTCTATGCCTCCCTTTGATCTGACAACCATCTTCTCGTTCGGGATCTCCTCTACCAGGTCGGATTCTCCGTCAAGTTCAATCCCCGCCATATTCCAAGTCCAGTTGTAATGGTCTCTTCGAATGTTCTTGACCTCGACCATGCTGTTTATCCATTCCGGGGCATTCCTCGGGTCTTCTACATATGAGAATATCCTGTCCACCGGCGACTTGATATCAATAGCTTTGTGTACCCTTGGCATAATACCATTCCTCCTTGTTTCTTCCTGCTAATCCGTTTTTATCGTAGCCTTTCCCCAAAAGACCGGAACCCGCTGATCCTGTTCGGAGAAGTCTTCCTTCACTCCTTGTATCTAGTGAACAAAAGCTGTGCCTGGAAGAGGTGTCTCTTCCTGAACGAATGATACTAGTAAAAGCCTATATCTGGTAACAGGTTAAAGATAAACCGGGTTAGACAGAAATCAAGAGATGATGAGAAGATGTCCTGATCAACAGATACCATCGGCAGCATCCGTCACAATTGATTTACTCCAGCCGGCTCAAAATAGTATGAATTGTTTAGGACAATGGTCCAATCTTTTGCTTGCTGTGAACAGCAGCGGCTCCTCCATTACCAGCCCAGCTTGGGTTGCTGGCCGACGGTCAGGTACATCCTGGCCTTTTTCATCTTCTCCTCATCCATGCCCTCGACCTTCAGGAGATCGTCGACAGTTGAAAACGGGCCATTCACGTCCCTGTATGCCAGGATGTTTCGGGCCGAATCTATATCTATACCCGGCACCTCATCAAGTTCCTCTGCCGTTGCCGTATTGATGTCAAGCTGCCTTTTCGCTTCATATCCATATCCCGGCGAAGATATCGCCACGACGGCTGTGACAAAAATAACGACGCTCAGTAATCCTGCGGCAATCCTGCTCATGGTCTCCTCCTTTGCTTTCTGGTATTCTTCCTCTCAACCTTTTCAGCGCTCTTATCCCGGCACCCGGACATGATATCTGCACTTCATGCACGGGTGACAATATTGCGGGCGGCATATGGTTATCAAATCTTTATTCTTGACACAGAAAACAGATAAATAAAAAA
>CAYRCP010000401.1:1452-2522 GCA_964422755.1 uncultured Bacteriovoracaceae bacterium
CTACTTATTTGTTACTGCATACAGATGGCGACAAATAACCGAGTCTCGGTTTGAAACCCACTGCCCTTTTTGCCGATAAATTTCCCGGTCCTCCCTGCTTAAACGTTACAGACCTATTTTTGATATTTCTTTCTGTCCGGGGATCTCCTTTAATATCAATTTGCAGCCGGCCAGTTATGATGCATGGTCGCCGGAATCAGCTTTCCAGCTTCTCCTTGATATTCTGCATATCAATTTCCGACTCACGCTCATTTTGTTTCAGCACGATTTTTTCAGCAACCTTTCCTACAACAGGGATGGGTATTTTATAGTCAACATCCAGATCCAGATGGGTCATGTCTCCATGAGGTTCGAGTTTAAAGGTCCAGGTGCTTTCTACTGTTCCTTTGGATTTTACTACAATCTTTTCATTCGGCAAATCCTCTACCAGGTCGGATTCTCCGTTAAATTTCACCCCGGCCATTTTCCAGGTCCAATTGTAATGGTTACCAAGTCCGGGGCCCTTAATATCTTTAACCTCTACCATGCTGTGTATCCATTCCGGGCCATTCCTCGGGTCTTCCAGGTAAGAGAACACCTTCTCCACCGGCGCCTTGATATCGATAGAGTTATGCAACCTTGGCATAATAGTATTCCTCCTTTTTTCTATTTTTTCTTACTCCCTTTTTTATACCGTGGCCTTTACCCAAAAGACCGAAACACGCTGATCCGGCCTGTGGGAGCCTCCTTCCCTCTCTGTGTCCTGAGAGAAAAACCATATCCAAAAGAGTTTTCTCTTCCTGAACAATTAGTTGAGATTCAAGCACTTGATTATCAAAAAAAGTAGATGACATGCACATGAGATTAATAAGAGTGTATATCCGGGCAACAGATAATGATAAACCGGGCTCGATGAAAGTCAATAGGGGGCGCGTCTTGATTTTTGAAATGAAAAAAGATTTTTTTTGGCACGGATTTCACGGATTACACTGTTTTATCCTTACCGATTGAGGAACAAGATCCCAGGCAGATCGCGCCAGTCAGATCCAGACCTGAGGCAGTAAAACCAGTGAGTTCGGGATCTCAGGCAG
>CAYRCP010000402.1:0-2517 GCA_964422755.1 uncultured Bacteriovoracaceae bacterium
TTGAAGGGCGTTGAGCTCTGCAACCGTGTTTATGCTGTGAAGATCAACGGTGTAGGTATGGTACAGGTCAAAGATCGTCCGGCCCTTTATTTTCTCGAACTCGGGGATGAAGCGTTCGAGCACTCCCATCTCCAGCATACAGGTAAGAATCTTTGCCGATTTCTTCGAAGAGAGAATCCTTAAAAAGGCTTCATGGGCAGGGCTGCTTTGCCGCAGGTCTTCGGCAAGATCAAGTGAGTTCCTGATCAGGACCCGGGCAGAGGGAGAGAAGGTGTAATCACTTGCTGCCAGGTGTTCGAATGCATGCATGATGAGGTGAGGATTGCTCTGCAGGTCTTCAGGCTTTGTGAATGTAAGCTGCCCTGCTGTTACCTGAAAATGCTCATCGAGCCTGCGGTTGGCAGGAGTTCGGGTCAGCTCGAGGGTGTGAGCAAGACAAGAGAGAAAGGAATCGCTGATCGATTTAATGGTCAGGGCCTTTCGGTGGAAGTGTTTCATAAAGGTCTCGACCGAGGTCTCTATGTCACTGCCGGCAAAAACCATTTCCTCTGCCAGGACCTCCTGAGACTCCAGATACATTCGGTCGTTTTTCCTGCCGGATCTCTCATGGAGGATAAACCGTATTTTCAGGATACAATCATATGCTTCACCAAGTTCGTGCATATCCATGGGGGGAATAAGATCAGGTACAAGGGTCTTTCCTTGTGAAAGAACCTTCATGGCCCACATGACGGTCTGGTAATCACGCAGGCCCCCATGGCCTTCTTTGAGTTCAGGCTCGAGTATGTATGATGTATCGCCGAATTTCGCGTGGCGTTTCTGTGTATGACACACAAGGTCGGCTACGAATCTTTTTGTGTTGTTCAGTGCCCTGTTTTTCTCAAGGGCATGAGTGAGCGTTTCAAAAAGCCTGTCTGATCCGCAGATGAATCTGGCATCGATCAGAGAGGTTCTGAAGAAGAAATCGTCCCTGGCATCATGCACGGTTTCCTTTACGGTCCTGACGCTGTAGCTTGCATTGAAACCCTTATCCCAGAGCGGATACAGCATATCCTCGATCGCACCGGCGATATCTTTCCTGGTGGTTCTGCGCTCGACAAGCAGGAGGAGGTCAAGGTCTGAATACGGGCAGAGGTCTTTCCTGCCGTATCCACCCAGGGCAATGAGTGCCCATCCCGGCGAGGTGTCTCCAAAATGAGACCGGAACAGAGATACGATCTCCCGGTCGGTTTTGTCTGTCAGGGTTTCTGCCAGTGCAACCCCTGTTAATGTGCTGTCGGTGAAATAATTCATGTATTTCTCTGGGTATGGTTGAGAGTAAGAATTCCGGCTCTCAACCATACCCGGTCATCTAGATCGCATCACTGCCGGATTCTCCCGTACGTATACGGATCACCTCTTCCAGCGGAACAATAAATATCTTCCCATCGCCGATCTTGCCGGTCCGGGCGGCTTTCATGATGATTTCAACCACCTTGTCAATCATATCAGAGGCGAGCACGATCTCTATTTTGATCTTTGGGATAAGGTCCACGGTATATTCAGCACCGCGGTATATCTCGCGGTGGCCTTTCTGCCGGCCGAATCCTTTGACCTCGGTAATCGTCATGCCGGTAATGCCAATGGCATGCAGTTCTTCTTTCACCTCGTCGAGCTTGAATGGTTTTATAATCGCTTCAATTTTTTTCATAGCGGGAGTGCTCCTTTCTTTTAATGTTATACACTACTGCAGGTTGTAGCCGGTTTCGCCGTGCAGGCTCAGGTCAAGCCCCTGTACCTCTTCCTCATCGCTTACCCTGAGCCCGATCGTATGCTTGATTGCCAGCAGGATGATTGTTGTCATGGCGGCAGAGAAAACAATAGCGGAAAGTGCACCAATGGCCTGGACGGTAAGCTGGTGCGCATTACCGAAGAAGAGCCCTTGTGCTCCAAATGATGCGAACAACCCTGTGGCAAGCGCTCCCCAGAGCCCGCCGACACCGTGAACTGCTACCACATCCAGCGAGTCGTCATAGCCGAGCTTCTCTTTCAGCAGCACTGCCAGGTAGCAGAAGATTCCTGCCATGAGCCCGATAATGATCGCAGAGGTGGGTCCTACAAACCCTGCTGCAGGGGTTATGGCAACAAGACCGGCCACCGCACCGCTGGCAGCGCCCAGCGTAGTGGGTTTGCCTCGTATAATTTTTTCCATGATGATCCAGGACAAGACCGCCGTACCGGTTGCGATCTGCGTGGTAAAGAATGCAAGTGTTGCAGAGCCGTTTGCAGCGAGAGCGCTGCCGGCATTGAAGCCGAACCATCCGAACCATAACAGCGCAGCCCCGAGAACAGTCATGGTGAGGTTGTGCGGGTAGATGGGCTGGGACTGATATCCCTTTCGTTTTCCGATAATAAGCGCTGCCATCAATGCAGCGGTTCCCGAGTTGATGTGGATTACGGTCCCGCCGGCAAAGTCCAGAGCCCCCATTTCACCCAGCCAGCCGCCGCCCCATACCCAGTGGCATACCGGGAGATATA
>CAYRCP010000403.1:0-2512 GCA_964422755.1 uncultured Bacteriovoracaceae bacterium
ATGCTTTTCTCTGCGATCTCTGCGTCTCAGCGGTGAGGTTTTTTTAGGTTTTATTCCGTAATCCGAATTTCCTCGAAGATCCTAGCGCCTGTTTCCCTGAACATCTCTTCCACGGAACCCGAAGAGCAGGAAGGCCAGGGCTAAAACACTCAGGAGTGCGGAGGTAATACCAATGAACCGCATGCCTCCTGCCAGCCAGAGCGGACCCCCGAGAAGGGCACCGGCCATTCGACCCAGCCCGGCAGCACAAAAGAATCCGGACATCATGGTTGCCCTGGCATGAGGGACGGTTTCCGTGCTGAGCGATAAAGCGGTAACGAACGTGAATTCGTAGGTGAGGAACACGAGGAACATACCGGTCATGGCCAGTACCAGGGTAGATTGCAGGAAGGGCAGGAGGGCATAGCTCAGTCCCGACAGGACCAGGCCGATCAGCATCGAACGGCGCAGCCCCAGGCGGTCGGACAGGGTGGCTGTCAGGATCTCGCCCAGCAGTTCGGCAATCCCTATGACGGTCGTGGTGATTCCGAGACTTACAATGCTGAGGTGAAAAGAATCTTCAAGCCATGCTCCGTAGACGACAAAGCAGTTGTCATTGGCAGCACTGGCGAAGAATGAAAAACACAGCAGGCCAAGGGCGGATCGGTTGCGAGCCAGATGCAGCCAGGACGATAAGATGTTTACCGGTGTTTTGGGCACGGCGGCGTCTTTTGCACCGTTTTTCGGAAGCAGGATGACCAGAGAAATCCCTCCGAGCAGACCGAGTATACCAAGTACGAGAAAGGGGGAGCGCCATCCGAGATGCGCAATGAGCAGGCCAACCAGAGGAATACCGATGAGTGAACTTGCAGCCCAGGCTGTTTCCATAATTCCGATGACGAGTCCCCTGCGGCGGTAGGCAACCCGTGAACCGACATAGGCCTGGATTGCAGGATCAAAGATGTTTTTGCCAAGTCCGGCCAGAAACAGGGCAAGCATGATCATCGCGTAAAACGGCAGGAATGCCCCTGCGAGCATGCCTGCTGCAAGAAGTGCCATTCCTATCAGGAGCATATTGCGGTATCCCCAGTGATCGCCAAAAGGCCCGAAGAACGGACCCAGGATACCGGTGACCTGGTTTGCCGCAATGATCGATGTGACCGCAGGCAGGGAGACGCCGAGACCGCGACTGAGAGCAGGGGCAAAGGGGTAGGCAAACCGCCGCGAGGTGTTCAGCAAAAACCGGCACAGCGTTGCCGCTGTGATCTGGACGGTAAGGCTGTGTGGTGAGATCCCGTTCTCTGGATGGCTCAAGTGTTTATCTTTTCGGGTTGTATTCATAAGGGAAGCCGATGATAGGGGAAACAAATAGTGGTGTCAAAGAGTTTTATTGAAGCAGGGGAGATCGGGAAATATAAATTGCTGTTCTCCGCGTCTCAGCGGTGGATATTTTGATTTTTATACTTCCGCAATCCGAATTTTCTCCATATTTTCAGCGTCTGGGTTCTTGACTCTGTCACCTTTTGGCAGCATAGAAAGAAAAGATAGACACCTGTCTGTGGGTTTCTGATAGGGTGGGTTATGACGCAAAAAGGCAGGGGCTGCGGCCCCACATATATGAGACAGTAACAGGGGAGGCAGTATGAATCTGGGAAAAGCACTGGTAGAATCGATTCAGAACAAGTGTTCAGAATCACTGCACATAAAAGTGGAGCAGTTCATCAAAGCACCGCAGATGGAAGAAAAGGCCTCGCCATTCAGCGTGGTAACCCTGGAGAACGGGGCGATCGGGATAAGCTATAATCTTTTTCACCGGGATTCTCTTGAGATGGAACGCTACCTGAGCTGGGATGAAAACAGCATTATCGGCAAAGAGGCACAAGTGGTCATGGAGCAGTTTCTCTCTGACGATGATCTGGAGAAGACTGTTGGCCTGGCGGTGATCAATGCCCTGTCCCAGGAGTATATGAGGAAACATCCTGAAGCGTATCATCTGGATTTTAAGAATGATATCATGGATCTGATGAAACCTGACAAATCAACCAGGGTAGGGCTGGTGGGATATTTCTATCCCATGATCGATAAACTCATGAACCGTGTGGGAGAGGTGATTGTCGTCGAGAAGTCCGAAGCCCTGCTTGCCGGTACGTATCCCTTTACCATGACCGATGACCCTGCAGAACTTGAGCGCTGCGACCGGGTGATGATTACTGCCACCACCGTGCTGAACGACACGCTGGCCGGCCTGCTTCCTCACTGCAGAAACGCCGGTTTTGTCGGGGTGATGGGACCCTCAGCGGGGTTCCTGCCCGATGTGCTTTTTGATCTCGGTGTCCATGCAGTGGGCAGCACGTACATTGACGATGCCGAATTATTCCTCAAGCGGTTTGCCGGCGGCATCAAGTGGGGCGATTCCACCCGGAAGGTCTGGATTACAAGGGAAGGGGGGAAATAGAAAAACTTGGAGTGATGGAGTATTGGAGTATTGGAAGAAAAGATTTTCTTAAGCTGCTGGGCGCTAGTCACTAGGCGC
>CAYRCP010000404.1:0-2508 GCA_964422755.1 uncultured Bacteriovoracaceae bacterium
CCCGAAGCCTTTTTCAGATTTTCACGAATCCTGTCAAAGACCACAATGGTGTCGTTCAGTGAGTAACCCACTATGGTCAACAGCGCTGCAACAACCGGAAGACTGATTTCTTTGCCCATGATAGAGAATATCCCCACGGTAATAACCACATCATGGATCAGCGCAAGTATTGCACCAAAGGAAAACTTAAGTTCAAAACGCCACCAGATGTAGATCAGAATACATATCCCGGCGTAGAACAGAGACAAGAATCCCTTCTGCTTGAGATCCTTACTCACCGCCGAACCCACCATATCGACTCTTCTGATATCGACCTTCTCATTTCCAAAGGCACCCTCAAGAGCGCCCTTGATCCTCTGAGAGACATCATTACTGGCTTCATTCATCATTGGGGTACGGATGAGGAACTCGTGATCATCAGCAGCGCCGATCCTTTGAATGACCGAGTTTTTCAGTCCGATGGGGTCCATTGCATCACGCACATCACCGGTCTTGACCGGATCGGTAAAGACCACCTGTACTTCCGTACCGCCGGCAAAGTCGATCCCGTAATTTATACCCTTGAGGAAAAATATCGAAATCAAGCTGAGCACTATCAGAGCAACCGATAGTGCAAAAGCAATGTTCTTGATTTTCATAAATTCAATCTGTGTACCTGGTCTTATCAATTCCATATCAGCCTCCTAGATACTAATCCGCTCGACTTTCTTGTAGTTAACCTGCCATTCAATTATCCATCTGCATAAGACGAGAACAGTGAATAACGACGATAGAATACCGACGGAAAGTGTCACGGCAAACCCTCTGATAGGCCCTGTACCGAACTGGAAGAGCACAACGGCCGCTATCAGTGTGGTAATATTGGCGTCAAGGACAGTGGAAAGTGCATTTTTATACCCTGCTTCCACTGCCATCTTAGGCGTCCTGCCAAGCCGGAGCTCCTCTTTGATTCGCTCGTAGACAATGACGTTTGCATCAACCGCCATGCCGATGGTGAGCACGATACCTGCAATACCCGGCAGGGTCAGCACGGCATGAAAGAGAGCAAGTATGCCGAGGATAAGTATGATATTACACACCAGGGCAACATCGGCCAGCAAGCCGGTGAACCGATAGTATACCAGCATAAAGATAATTACCAGGACGCCCCCTATCATAATGGAGACAAACCCTTTATGAATGGAATCCTGTCCGAGAGATGGTCCTACTGTGCGTTCCTCGAGGATTTCCACCGGGGCAGGCAAAGAGCCGGCTCGCAGGATTATGGCCAGGTCTGTTGCCTCTTCCAGGGTGAATCTCCCTTCGATAATGGCCTTTCCTCCCGATATCGCCTCACGTATAACAGGAGCAGACGACACTCTTCCGTCGAGCAGGATTGCAAGCCTGCTGCCGACATTCTCAGAGGTTACCCGCTCAAATATCCGTGCACCTTCTCTATTAAAGGATATGGCAACATAGGGCTCATTGTAGGTTGTTTTGATCTTCACCCGTGCATCATCCAGAAGATCTCCTGTCATGACAGCCTTGTCTTTCAAAAGGATCGGTTTCCGGGCCTCTTTCATATATGCCACATAACTTCCCGCGGGGACATCACCTCTGACGGCATCATCAACCGAGTGCTGTTCATCCACCAATTTAAATTCCAAAATCGCGGTCTTGCCGATGAGCTTCTTTGCCCGCTCAGGATCGGTAACACCTGGAAGCTGAAGGACTATTCTATCTTTGCCTTGCGGGATGATGGATGGTTCACTCACCCCATACTGGTCGATTCTGTTCCGTATCGTTTCCAGGGCCTGCGCCACAGCCTGTTCTCTGATGCTGGCGGACTCCTGTTCCGACATCTGATAGGTCACCGTGGTGATCCCCTGTTTTGTCGAGGAATCAATCTCTTTCAGGTAGGGATGTCCATCTAGGACAAGGGCATCCAGTTTATCATAGTCATCCGTTGTTCTCAGTTCTACCTGCAATAAATCCGGCGACTTGGAAGCCACATTTTTATAATGGACCCTTTTGCTGATCATCTGGCCTTTGAGATCCGATGCGATACTCGTCAGCCTGCTTTCCACTGCCTTTTCAGACACCACTTTCAAGACAAGATGCATACCACCCTGCAAGTCAAGCCCGAGTTTAATCTTCTCCTTCGGACCTACCCATCCTTCGGGAACATCTTTTCCTCCGAAAAAGGTGGGTGCTGCGAACAGCAGACCTACGGCAATCACCACTACTATAAGCAGCCCTTTCAATTTAAAAATATTCATTACAACCCCCGAATTTACGTATTGGTCTGTTCTTCACTCTTCTTATGCGCTATGAATTCCCTCGATACTTTAATTTTGACCTTCTCCCCAAGATCCAGCGTGAGCACATGGTCGGTAATCCCAACCACTTTGCCATGTATTCCACCGCTGGTGATCACGTCATCTCCTTTGGAGATACTTGCCAGCATCGCTTTATGTTGCTTTGCCTTTTTCTGCTGCGGCATAATCAAGAGAAAATAGAATACCACAA
>CAYRCP010000405.1:0-2506 GCA_964422755.1 uncultured Bacteriovoracaceae bacterium
CTACAGCCTACAGTCTAAGACGACAGTCTGTATCTTTATCTCAGGAATCGAAGTTGTACGTCACGAACAGGAATATTGATGATACGTCCAGGTTCTCATGCAACCCCAGGTGTGATGATTCCCCGGACAACGCGTTGAAATGATTGTACCCGATCCTGATATCCGATTTGTCCTTTTTGAGACCGAGTGACAACCCCGCCCCCAGGCTTTTTGGGCAGTTACCGGAAAAGATGTCCCCGGATGCGTCGATAACGTTATAGCCGAGTCCCAGTTGGGTATACATGCGGCTCGTATCACCGGGGCTGCCGGCGTAGAAGGACGGGCCGACAAAAAGCGTATATCCATAGCTGTCATCTGCGCTGCCTGAAGATAGCTCCTGCTTGTTGAAAAACTGGTTGAGATGTCCACGTATTTCCAGTGCAAGGGTATTGCTGAGGGAATATGATATTTCTACAAGAGGGAGTATTTCTGCCTGTATATTATCCGCGATAGATAAAGCACATGCATCATCTTCGGTGTCTGTCTGCTTAAACCCTGCCTGAGAAGTGTATGAGCGTATATTCAATCCGCTGACGTTCAACACGCCCTCCATTGTAAGCTTGGTTTTTTTCACCAGAGCAGGGATATGCAGTTTGTGTAAGATGAGGTTTCTGCATGTCTGAGAAAATTCGGAATAGTCGTATGAGGCGGTTACTGCCCTGGTGATCTTCTCCACAGCGCACATATCTGCAGTCTCCGCCCTGGCAGGTATCATCAGAAGCATTAGAAGGAACAGAAGAAATGCAATGAGAAACCGGGACCTGTAATCGAATATATCTGCCATGGCGTGTGCTCCTGACCCCTTTGAGCAACATGCGGGCCAACACATAACTGACTGTTATCAGGAGATATGGCGGCAATGCTGCAGGAGGCTTCATTGCACGAATGTACCGGTGGTTACACTCTGTTGCAAACAGGGTAACCCATGAGAGATAACCGGGCAAGAAAGCCTGATGGCGAAGTCACCTGCGAAATGGGATTTGCACCATGAGATTGCAACGCTTACGCTCCTGATGAACCAACAGCTGTCACCTGCGAACGTTAGTGTAGCAATATCATGAGATCTGAGGCTGCTTTAGATCGCTAACGTCGCCTGCGCTCTTCGCGATGAGAAAAAACTCGGTTCTTCTCAGTGAAGCATACTTTTTGGTGTAGGTTTATTTCCAAGCCCATTGTTCTCACCACGAAGGACACGAAGAGCACGAAGAGGATTGGAAGACGAAACGTTTAACCGCTCTCAGTTACACTTTTTTATTGAAGCTTGTCTAAAGGCCTGTCTTAACAACTGATGACTTTACTTGGGATACTATTGACGTAACTCTACACAGCGTAATCGAAAAGGAGTGTTCATAGGGATGTTCCTTCGTGTACTTCGTGCTCTTCGTGGTATGAGATCCCTCAGTATGCTCCTCAATGATCCAGGTATGCTTTACTGTGATGAACCAAAAATTGTTTATATCGGATATAGCCTTGCCAGGGCGGGGGTCCACAGCCTGCAAAGACCACGCGGGAAACTTTCTGCGAAGCCAACACAGATATTACCTCATTATTTGTCGTGGATGGATTGCCTTATGGGGCTGTCTTATTATTATTTTCCAGAGCACACAGGAACACACTGTGAAAGGAGGTGTTATGGTTCAATTAGACCTTTCGACAGAGGAGAAAACAGTCCTTGTGGAGGTCCTGACCACGTGTATCTCTAATCTCCGTATGGAAATCTGTGACACCGATCGCAAGGATTTCAGAGAAGAGATCAAAGAAAGAAAAGAACTTCTCATGAAAGTGGTGGATGCACTGCAGGATTAACCCGGCTCATATCACGCAAAGAAACTGTTCCGGGCAGGCGGCAGCGCAGGTTATGCCGATATTTTATTCTGCCGCGTAACGTT
This sequence comes from uncultured Bacteriovoracaceae bacterium, assembly GCA_964422755.1. Taxonomy (GTDB): domain Bacteria; phylum Desulfobacterota; class Desulfomonilia; order UBA1062; family UBA1062; genus DSAD01. The sequence goes on from CAYRCP010000405.1 coordinate 1,929, forward strand.
TTTTGGCGTGTTAACCACCCTTGGGACCATATAGCGATCATCACGTAGTAAGGCTGAAGCTGTTTTATATGAAAATAGAATCCAGTATCCGGAATTCAGAATCCAGAATAAAAAAACTTAAAACATTTAGGTAGCTTAAGCAAATCCGACACATTTTCATACTTCGTTGTGCCCAATTGGCTATGTCGGCGAGGCTGTAGCTTTTTAGCCTGCAGACCTTTCAGATTTTCGGGTTGAGGCTTGATATGGAAAGGATGTATTTACTAACAGCCTTCAGTCTACAGACTAAAATGCTCTGTCAACAGCACCTCAAGGGCATTCCTTTTAAGGTGATCTGCCTATCTGATTAGTTACATTCCTGGTTTGTATTATTGTAATATTTTCTGTATATTCAATGATCATAACTGATATCTTATAAATGATGAATCTCGATGGGGAGGGTGCGATGTCTGACGGTTTGGACGTTATCATTATCGATGACGAAGAGAATGTGTGCGAGGTACTGAAAGAGCAAATAAAGGGTTTCTATACCTGGGGAGAGATCATAACCTTTACTGACGTTGACACGGCCATTTCCT
>CAYRCP010000406.1:0-2502 GCA_964422755.1 uncultured Bacteriovoracaceae bacterium
AGGGCTTCTACCGTATCTTTCAATCCCCCGACGCCCGTTACGATCGGTATGGTTCCATAGCGCATAGAAATCATCTGGTTCAGCCCGCAGGGTTCGAATTTGGAGGGCATGAGGAAGAAGTCCGAACCCGCCTCTATGATGTGGGCAAGGCTCTCGTCAAAGCCGATGTGAACTCCGAGCAGCCCCGGGTAGGTGGATGACATCTTTTCGAGCACGTGTTCATACTGCGTTAATCCATTCCCCAGGATTACGATCTGGGAGCCCGACTTGATGAGTTCGGGGATGATATCGATTACCAGATCGATCCCCTTTTGCTCTACGAGGCGTCCTATCATGCCGAAAACGGGATGATCTCCCGGGGTGAGAGAAAATCTTTTCTGGAGGTCTTTTTTGCAGAGATCCTTCCCGGAGATATCGCTGTCAGAGTAGGTCTTTGCAATCAGTGGGTCAGTGCCCGGGTTCCATATCGCTGAGTCTATGCCGTTGGTGATGCCCGAGAGCTTGTACGATACGGACCGTAAGAGTCCGTCGATCCCTACACCGAATTGGGGGGTCTGGATCTCCAGGGCATACGTAGGGCTCACCGTGTTTACCATATCTGCAAAGACAATCCCTGCCTTCATGACATTGATTCGACCGAAGAATTCCATAACGTCCGGGTGCAGATACTCATGGGGGAGCAACAGTAACGGCCAGAGCGAAGAGTCAAAACTCCCCTGATATGCCAGATTGTGGATCGTGAACAGGGTGGATATCCCTTCAATGCCGAGTGAGTGCATGTAGGGCAATACCAGTGCGGACTGCCAGTCATTGCAGTGTACGATATCCACGTTTCCCATAATCCCGAGGAGTTCGATGCATGCCCTGCTGAAAAAGGCGAATCTCTCAAGATTGTCCGGGAAATCTTGTGCCCCATAGGAATACATGCCGTCCCGGGCGAAGTAGGTGTCGTTTTCAATAAAGTAGGTGTGTCCATGGGAGAAGATACGGCCTGTACTAATCCCCTGGCCTGAAAGGAATGAGATATCAGCTACATGTTCCATCAAGATACCGCTATCTCTGACACTCCTGTACAGCGGTATAACCACCGAGCAGTCGATTCCCTGATTTCTGAGTTGCCCAGGCAGGGCGGAACTTACATCCGCCAGTCCTCCGGTTTTTGCAAACGGAACCGCTTCAGATGAGCAAAAAAGCACCTTCATTCATTGTATAATAGCAGAAATCAGTCTTCGGGCAAAGTGGACAAACAAGGATAGAAAAAACAATGGTAACTACTCACGTAGTCAGGCTGAAGATGGTTATATGAAAAATAGAATCCAGGAGACAGGCTGATAGGCTGAAGACTATGAGACTGTTGCCTTAGGCAATTAGGCTGTAGCGGTTTAGGCTGTTAGGAAAAGACGATGAAAAAGAAGCCAGGAGTCGAAAGATAGAAACAAGGGATTTGGCAATGATCAGAGACCTAACTGGCCTTCAGACTATAAGCCTACAGTCTAGAAAAAGCACCCCAGGGCATTTCTTTGAGGGCACCTGCCTTCCTGTATAGTTACAAACAATGTTGGTTTATGAACTAAACTCCGGGTTGTCCAACAACATTGATTTGCTTTTGAACCCTCGATGTTTTATGGTGTAAACATGAATAGAGAAGCGTTTGAACAGGCCCTGAGGGAGTTTGAGACAGCAATCAGGAAACGTCTCCCCTCTATGATCAACATCTATCTTGCAAACCGGGGCAATCGCGAACAGGAGACCGCCTTCAATCATCTTGTGGAAATGCTGCAACGGCAGAGGAAGGTTCTTTTGAAGGACGTATCCAGGGTTGCACGAGCCGCACAGAAGATCAGATATTTCAATGCGGCATACAATATGGACTCTCAGCTGAGGAGTATGAATAATAAAGATGCCCGCCAGAGGCATATGAAATTCCGTCGTCACCGGATGAACACACCGGTGGTCTACGACATTGGTGAGGGCCCGGAAACCGCTGATCTGCTCAACATTGATGAAAACGGGATCCTGCTCAAGACCCCGGATAAAATTTCAGCCGACCATGAGGTGAAGGTGTCTGTCTCGGGGAAAATGGCGAGAGGCAAGGCGGTATGGTCTATCCCTGACGGCAGCGGATATGCGGAGACAGGGGTGAAACTGATGGAAACATCAGATGATTTTTTGAAAGAATTAAAAAAACAGAACACAGAGGATCCGGAATACATCTCATAATGCCCGGATTGACAGTGGTATCTGCGCATAGTATGCCTGAGAGTATATGAAATTTGCCATAACCACTCTTGGATGCAAGGTCAACCAGTACGATTCTCAGCGTATCAAAGAAGCCTTAAGACAACTCGGGCATGAAGAGCAGGCATTTTCGGCCCCTGGTGCCGATTGTTATATCATCAACACCTGCAGTGTTACCCACCGTTCTGATGCCGATGGAAGAAAACTGATACGCCAGGCTTTGAGGTTTGGCGGTCGGGTCATCGTAACCGGCTGTCAGGCAGT
>CAYRCP010000407.1:0-2496 GCA_964422755.1 uncultured Bacteriovoracaceae bacterium
CGCTTGCACTGCTTGCCGGATACAACTATTCCGAAGTCGATTACCGGGCTTACAACACCACACAGATTGGTTACGGCTCCTGGCAGGATCAGAGCGATATGATAAACGGACCCACCATTACCTATGCACTCGAGATGACATCAGTCGCCCTTGGCATGTCATGCAGGTTTGATATCGACCGGATCTTAACCTTGACCTTCGATGCATCATACCTGCCGTATGTGCTGGCTTCTGACGAGGACAACCACCTCAGACGTTCCCGCGTGTCTTCCTCGGACTGCACCGGAACGGGAACCGAGGTATCTCTTCGTACAAGATTCAACATTTATAAGGACTGGCACCTCTACACCCGGTGCACCAGGCAGCGTATCTCAACATCAGGGGATCAGACGCAGTACTGGTATGGAGATGACCCGGCAACCGCCAACTTTGATGATACCGGCAGTGCGTATTCAAGCATCGATGCAGAGATCGATCAGGAGATATTTCAGATAACCCTCGGTATCGGCTGCAGGTTTTAGCCTGAATAAACTACTCCGCAGAAGCCGGCAGGATCTTCCACAACCTGCGGGGGGATAAAATAAATTCCGCGTTATCAATCCAGAAGTCAGAATCATGAGAAAAATGTCTGTCTTGTTTTATTTTCTCAGCACGCTGCCGGGAAAATAAACACTGAGAGAGATTAAACCTTTAGCGCACTACCGGATCTGTCGATACAAGAGAGCATGCACACGGCTACGGAACTGGTCCATAAAAATATCGGTCGGGCATGGCACTGGCTGCCATACTGCCCTCCGATCATCAGGGATCTCATCGCACTCTTGCCTGCGCTGTTTTGTGAAGGACACCCGGCTGTAGGGATCTACGGGCATAAAACCTGTTCCCCGGCACAATACGACCTTATGGAGAAGTACCTTGGGAGACGACCCGAGATCCCCATCGGCAGGCTGCCGGACAGGATCGGAATAGACAGCCTGATCGTGTGTGTAAGACCGTCTCTGGCCAAGGAATACTACTCTTCAGTCATGCTGATCTGCCGGCCGGGTGCTGCAGCCCGGCTAGATGAGATTGAGGAGAAAGCACAAGAAATCCGCAGGATTTTCGGTCTGCACGGCATCCCCCTGACCTGTCTTATCCAGGCCGGTACCCTTCCCCAACTGCTTGTGTACGAAATCATGCGCACCGGCATCGTTCTTGCCGGAATGCAGCCGGTAACCCGCACAGAGGAATCATCCGGTTCGCGCACCTTTATCGGGGAACTGCCGCACCTCATCACTGACAACTCCCGGGCTGAATCCGATGAATGGAATCCATTCCAATGCTTCCTCGACCAGGAGGTCTCAGGGTTCATCAGGGCCGCTGATTACCCGGCTCCACTTTCCATTCCCGGGGCGCATCCCTTCCTCATCCCATACCTGCATATCCTGCACAGATACGATGAAAAGATGGACACTTCGGTTGTTGCAAAAATTCGTGCAAGTATCAGCAGCCTCTTCACACCCTTTCCTCCGACTCACGAGGCGATGCATGCCCTGAAAAACGCCTGGGACATGAACGATTCATACCAGGGACTCGATAAGATGAGCTTTGACAAAGCTCTGCAGTTGAGAACATGGCTGATCCCTGTGGCAGAAAACGAACTCCCCATCTTCTCCTGGCCGCCGCCCTCTCATGTAGCGCTGACAACAACGAGACTGCACTGTGACGATGGCATATGGTCTCTCCGGGAGGCACGGCAGTACCGGCATCCATATCCATGGGCCGTTCTCACCTGGGCCGTCATAGCTGGACTCATAACCACCGAAACCAGGCTGAACATGCCCGGGTCACTGCACTTCCGGCGCGATATCAAGAACCGGCTCGCCGCAGTTCATAAAGCGATTGCCCAGGGTGCAGACATCATTGTTCCCGAGGATCATACCCAGGGCTCGATCCATAAAAAATGCGGCCGGTTCTTCTTTTCAGATACCCCGTTTGCAATCCTCGACAAAGGGAACAAATACAGCCTTGAACTCTTCGAGGACATAAAGAAAAAAGCGCTTCTTGACGATATCGACTTATGACAAGAAAAGAGGGAATAGTATATGGCAACTCCTTTTGATACATTGGTGCTCATTGTCGGACCCAGTCTGTTATACAAGAAGACGCTCAAACAGCAGCTCGGGACCATTGGGTTTGATAAAATCGAAGAGGTGAAAGATGCTCCCAATGCCTGGGAGAACATCAGAAGGACCAACCCCGGCATCGTAATCGCCCAGTGGCATATGCCGGAGATGAGCGGGATGGCCCTGCTCAAACTCATACGGACAGATGCCGAATACTCGGAAACACCCTTTCTTTTATGGACTTCAGAGATCACCAGATCAGACGTTGTCAAGGCAGGAGAGGCCGGGGTCAACGCCATACTCATCGAGCCGCTCAGCGTTGAAAATCTTGAATCGAAGATACGCATCATCATGGAATTCGAGATGAGCCCCACGACGAAAAAGGCAAAGA
>CAYRCP010000408.1:0-2495 GCA_964422755.1 uncultured Bacteriovoracaceae bacterium
CCGATCTCCCGGGCATATGAGAGTGCCTGCTTTGCCTTGAGTTCAGCCGAGGCATTCCGGCGCAGCGTGTGGTGTGCGAATGCTGCAGTGCGCTTTCTTGCGTGTTTGTATCAGGCCTGTGTGCTGGATTCCCAGGGGAGAGGACCGGTCAATCCCCCATCGCGAAATGATTTCAAGAGGGAGTGTGCCCCGGATCCGCTACCCTCTGAACTGAAGGAAAAGATCCCGACATCGCTTCTGGTTCTGGCAGGGATTTACGAGGGGAGAAGGGTCGACGATGCAAAACATGCTCTGGCAGAGTCATTGCGCAATGTCGAATATCTTGCAAAATACCGGCTTATTATTTGTGAAGACAGGGGGTTCAGGGTGCTCCTGGGGCCTCGAATGGAATATGTGGTTCCCTGTACCCATCCACCCGGGTTTACCGACACGATTCCTCCGGGAACCATACTGTTTGTCGATACCGTAAGTGGAAGATACCTTAGCCTGAATCCACTGGCAATCTGGTATCGCAACCCGAAGAGCCCGTTCGGGCATATGTATATCCTGAAAAGGGTGCAAGGCACAATCGGCCACTATATCGAAGATGGTGTTCCTGGTTCGCCAAGTACGACCAGAGAAATTGCAGGGATCCCGCATTCAGGGGTTCTGTCGGTGTCCCGGGCTGTGCTGAACAAGATATATTCTCCCGATCTGCGGTTTCATGATGGTCAGCGTGTGGACTCATTATATCGCATAAACGGAATTATCTGGCGGGGCGGGGCATCGGACATATTCATCGCGTCCCTGCTCAACAGTAAATCACCGGTTGTTCTGAAGACATATGAAAGTGATGAGGGCCGGTTCGACGCTAATTACTGGCATTTTGTCAATGAAGAACGCTTGAGCAAATCCGTGAAACACTCGGGTGTGGTAAAGCTCGCGAAAAGGGTGATTGTAGGCTATGGGACGGTGTATGAACAGGAGTATATCCCCAACGGTTCTCTGCATGATCTTCTCAATGCAAACGGGGTGTTGTCCCCTGCCATTGCTCAGGATATTACGATAAAACTCCTCGATATTCTTCATGCCTGTCATATAAGCTCGGTGGTGCACAACGATATCAAACCGGATAATATCCTGTTCGGTGGTGACGGATCGATGAGGCTTATCGATTTTGGTATTGCCCACGAGACCGGGCCGGATCAGCACAGGTTGAGATACGGGTCCCCGCCGGGAAGCAGGGGGTACATGGCTCCGGAGATCTTGCAGGGGGGATTCCCGTCCATCCGGAGCGATATCTTCTCTGCTGGTGTTGTGCTGGCACAAATGCTCAGCGGCACGTTGCCGGGGTGTCTTGAAGAGGCGCTGCAGATCAGGGAGATACCGTATGAGTTCTCCGGATTTCTTAAAAGGTGCCTTGCCGAAGATCCGCATAAGCGGTTCGACTCGGCCCGTGAGGCTGCAGCCTTTTTGCGGAATATCGGGGTGAGACCCACCAGGTGTATAGCCCTGGATATCGAGGGTACGCTTGTGGACAATTCCTATGAAATAAACCCCAGGCCCGGGCTTTACGAGTTTATTACGTTTTGCATGGAGAATTTCAAACGGGTCTTTGTCTATACCACGGTGAACGAAAAAGAGAGCAGAAAGGTTTTTGAACTGCTTGCAGACAGGGGGGAGATCCCGGGATCTTTTCTCGAAAGGTATGAATACGTGCACTGGGATCCTGAGAAGAAAGGACCGTTTAAGGATCTGAGGCGCTGCCGGGTCCCCCTGGAACAGAACTGCATCGTGGATGACTCGCCCCGCGTTATCCCTGAAGACCAGACACACCGCTGGGTTCAGGTCCGGGAGTTCAATGAGGTTCGAACCCCGGACAGAGACCTTTTTCTGGCAATGGAGGAGATCCGGGCCAGATTCAATATGCCGTAGATTATCTTATCCGGCTGGAAAAACGCAGTGCATAGGCGGTGATTCCAAAGGCCACCGCAGCATTGAGTGAGGTCTTGATCCCGTTCATGGGGATATGGATGATCTTGTCGCACAGATCGAGGATGCCGGGATCTACCCCTGATATCTCATTGCCGGTAACCAGAACGATCGGCTCTCCGGCGATGTCTTCGAAGACACTGAACAGGGGTGTTGAAGTGCTGCCGCCTTCGAGGGCCCACAGGCGCATCCCTTTGTTCTTCAGTGACCGGGCTGCCGTAAGCCCGTTTCGGTGATAGGTCCATGCAACCGCTTCCTGGGCCCCAAGCGCTGTTTTTGCAAGGCGTTTATGGGCCGGGGTGGGCGTGAGCCCGCACAGATGGACATGTCGTATGCCGGCACCGTCAGCAGTCCTGAAAAACGCCCCGACATTGTAGATGCTGCGGATATTGTCCAGCAGCACTTCTATTGCCGGTCCTCCGGTGACAGCCGGAGATGGTGTGACCGCGTACTCCCGGTAGGGACCAACAACCGTTTCTGTGGGTGCCTTGCACAGAGGACACACCGAGCCGAGTTCTTGGCCG
>CAYRCP010000409.1:0-2479 GCA_964422755.1 uncultured Bacteriovoracaceae bacterium
CAAGTGTGTTCTCTAGAGACTATGGAAAAAATCGGTGTCATATCAGACACTCATCTGAGAAGACCGGACAGAAACATCGAGGCAGTCATACAAAAACACTTCCATGATGTGGACGTGGTCATCCATGCCGGTGACATGGTAACCATGGATATACTCGATCCTTTTCTCGCATTAAACAAAGAGGTAATTGCCGTCTGCGGCAATATGGATTCCCCCGATGTACAGAGATCATACCCCATAAGCCGCACGATAAGAATTGAAGAGATCTCCATAGGCATTATCCACGGCTGGGGATCACCTCATGGGATACGGGATCGAATCCGTACGTCTTTTGACAACGTAGATGCCATTATCTATGGCCATACGCATCAGGCGTTTTGTGCTCGTGAGGCAGGTATCTTCTTTTTTAATCCGGGCTCTCCTACAGACTCGCGATTTACATCCACAAATTCTATCGGTATAATAAAGATCGACGGGAAAAAGATTGAGGGGAAAATCGTATCGCTATGAACAACATTTGGGCACCGTGGAGAATGGAATATGTAACAACGCCAAAAGAAAGCACGTGCATATTCTGCGCCGCCCCGGGCAACCAGGATCCACTCATCCTCAAGAAAGAGCAGACATGTTTTGCCATCATGAACCGCTTCCCCTACACTCCCGGGCACTGCATGGTTGCACCATTCAGGCATGTAGCTGATCTGAACGATCTCGACGAGCAGGAATTGTTTGGGATGATGTCGCTGGTAAAAATACTGGCCAATGCCGTTCGAGAGGCAATGAACCCGGAGGGATTCAATATCGGATGTAATATCGGTTCAGTTTCAGGAGCAGGTGTTGCAGACCATATACACATACACATAGTCCCCAGATGGAATGGTGATACCAACTTTATGCCTGTGCTCGGCGACGTACATATAATTTCCGAACATATCGAGAACACCCGGGACAAGATCATGAGGAATCTCCCGTGAATCAATATGCTTTTCCACCTTTTATCCGTTTCTTATGTATTGAAACACCTCGCCTGACATACTCACCAAGTCATCAACCGTCTTTCGAACCGGACACGTCCGGTCGAAAAAAACAATGATGGAACCTGAAAATCTTTGTACCATAAAGGAAAGACTTCCTTCCTGGCTGAAAAAGAAAAAGTCTCTGAAAGAATTGCGCACACTCAAGGTCCGCTTTCGCAATGCCCGTCTCTCGACCGTCTGTGAAGAGGCCAGGTGTCCCAATATCACCGAATGCTTCAGCGTTCCCACAGCAACATTTCTGATCCTCGGTGATATCTGCACACGCGGCTGCAGATACTGTTCCATCAACAAAGGTACCCCTCGCCCGCCTGACGAACATGAACCCGCAGAGGTGGCGCAAGCTGCAAAGGATCTGGGGCTTGATCATGTTGTCATAACATCGGTAAGCAGAGATGACCTTTCAGACCAGGGGGCATATGCCTTTGCCGAAACCATATCCGAGATCAGAAGGGCCCTTCCCCTCGCAACGATTGAAGTGCTTACTCCCGATTTTTCCGCACAGGCGTCGTTGGCCGAGGTTGTTTTCAACGAGAAACCCGATGTTTTCAATCATAATGTTGAGACCGTGGCAAGGCTGTATCCCTGCGTCCGGCCGGAGGCACGCTTAGAAACAAGCCTGAACCTTTTGAGATTGGCTCATGATTATTCTGAACCACTCGTGGTAAAATCAGGATTCATGGTGGGCCTCGGGGAAAAAGAAGATGAGATTCGCGACCTCATTGTTTCATTGAAACAGGCAGGATGTGACATCATAACCATTGGCCAGTATATGCAGCCCACGAAAAGGCAAACACCGGTGGTGAAGTACTGGCACCCCGATCACTTTAAACAGTGGTCTGATCTTGCGAAAAAAATCGGTATACGATATGTTATTTCAGGGCCGCTTATAAGAAGTTCCTATCATGCAAAAGAGGCACTGGAAGGGATTCGCCAAAATCATGGATGCAACACAGATGGTTGAAGGGCTCTTGCAGACAGCTCACAAACGAGTGACCATCGAGGTACAAACAGCTGATATGCATCGTCTTGGCTTCCGTAAGAATCATGCATATACCATGCAGAAGTCAGGTTCGGAATAAAACATCGTAAGGAGTATGTATGGATAACATAAGAGTCGGTTTGATCGGTCTTGGGACCATAGGTGTCGGGGTGGCCAAAACACTCCTGGAAAATACTGCTCTTTTAGAAGAACGGCTCGGTTTTTCTCTGACATTAGCTGCTATTGCCGATTTGGATATAACGACTGACCGGGGTATTACGATTCCGGATGGAATGCTCACCACAGATACGAAATCTGTTATCAATGATCCCGACATCGACATCATTGTCGAACTCATCGGCGGTACTGAACCGGCAAAAACCTTTATCCTCGAAGCGCTCAAATCCGGCAAACACGTTGTTACTGCAAACAAGGCCCTGCTGGCTTCTCATGGAAAAGACCT
>CAYRCP010000410.1:0-2474 GCA_964422755.1 uncultured Bacteriovoracaceae bacterium
CCCCTGCCCCATAACCTTTATGATGGCCTTTAAATCCGGGAGGTCCCCGCGAATGGACTCCACCTTTTCCCATATATCGGAGCCGGGGAATTCACCAAGGGCTACCAAGACTTTTGTACCGACTGCCTGACAGATATCCGCAATGCTCGAAGGTTCCAGCAGGGGGTTAATGGGATTGACAATCCCGGCCGATTCTCCTCCCCACAGGATATAATAGGTATGGGGCAGGTTCGGAAGAAGAAAGGATACAACGTCCTTGGGCCCTACCCCGAGATCATGAAGAAGATTGGCGGTTTGATGCATCCTGCCCAGGAATTCACCATACGTTACCTGAATGGGACTTTCGTAGTGCTCGCCGGACAGGATAAAGCTCAGGGCAATGGCGTCTTCATTGATCAGACATCCCTGTTTTATCAGATCGTAAATGTTGTTAGCCTTCATTTTGTCTTCAAAAGGAACCTCCTCTATTCTTTCGATATCGGACAGATCTGCAATCCTTACCTTTTCCATAAGACCTCCTTTTCTCATTCCAAAATCCCCATCATGTTACCTGTCCTCTTCATACATGGAAACCAGCACGTCCAAATATTTCTCGGTTATGTTCTTCCTTTTAAGCTTCAGAGTGGGGGTGATCTCACCTTCCTCAAGGGAAAGCTCTCGCGGAAGGATAGCGAAGTCCTTGATTGTTTCGTATTGGGCAAGTTCAGAGTTCATCTGATCAATATTCTTCCAAATATGTTTCTTGATCTCCGGATGTTGCGTCAACTCTTCAAAACTGTTGAACGCCATACCCTTCTCCTTTGCCAGTGTCTCGGATTCTTCTTTCTCAAGGGTCAGCAGTGCGGTGAGGTATTTTCTCCTGTCTCCGTAGACCATGGCATTTGACACAAGAGGGATCGCCTTCAGCATGTTTTCTAGATTCTGCGGGGAGATGTTCTTGCCGCCTGAGGTTATGATCAGGTCCTTTTTCCGATCCGTGATGTGCAGAAACCCGTCATCATCCCAGTATCCGATATCTCCGGTGTAGCACCAGCCGTCTTTAAGGATCTCAGCGGTAAGTTCATCCTTGTTGTGATATCCCATAAAATTGTTGCCTGTTATCAGAATCTCGCCATCGGGCGCCACCCGGACATCAAAGCCGGGCATTTCTTTGCCCACTGTACCGTACCGGCAGTGATCCATCGTTGTCATGGTACCTCCGATGGTCTCGGTCAGTCCGTAGAATTCGATAACCTGAATACCCATACTGTGGATAAACTCTCCCACATCAGCCGATAAGGGAGCCCCTGCGCACACAGCAAACCTCAGGTTGCCGCCAAGCAGATCCTGCACCTTTTTGAAAACCAGAGCATAGGCGATCCTGTATTGGAGCCTCAGAAATGGCGAGATCGGTTTATGTGCATTGAGCCTTCGTGATCTCTTTCTGCCAGTGCTGATTGCCCAGTTGAAGATGAGCCGTCTTAAAGCAGGCCCTTTTTCTGCTGTGGATACGACCTTTGCATGTAGTTTCTCCAGTACACGGGGTACACAGCAGAAATACGAAGGCTTTGTCTCCGCCATGTTGCTGACCAGGGTATCTATGGATTCTGCTATAACAAAGGTGATGTTTTTGTAGATATTTATGTAATAGCTTGATATGCGGGGATAAAAATGAGACAGCGGCAGCAGCATGATGGATAGATCCAGTCCGCTCGTGAAGAGGTCTGTGTGCATTTCGTCTATGGAATTAAGCACAAAACTCGTATTGCGGTGACTCAGCATACAGCCTTTGGGAGGTCCTGTGGTCCCGGAGGTGTATACGATAGTGGCCATGTCGTCGAGCTTGACATCAGCCCCCCTCTTGTTGATCCCTTCATTCGTGGTTCCCAGGGCCCTGTTTCCTTCTTCCAGCAGGGATGAGTATGAGACCACCATATTCTGACCTGCCGGCGGCTCGCCATCGATAAGAATAATCAGTTCCAGGTCTTTCAGCTCATGTTTTCTGCAGAGGATCTTTTCCAGCTGAACATGGTCTTCCACAACGATGTATCTTGCCCCTGAATCTTTGATAATGTATGCGCACTGCTTGGGCGTATTCGTGTGATATATGGAAGCGTTTATCCCTGCTGCCAGTATTGTCCCGAGATCCGCTACGATCCATTCAAGACGGTTCGCTGACAGGAAGGATATCCGGTCCCCTGGGTTCATTCCTTGCATGATCAGGCCGGAGGCAAAACAATGAGCGGCCCTGTCTAGTTCTGCCCAGGTAAAATCCAGAAACTCACCTCCCTTGTCCCTCTTGTACTTGATGATGGTATCTCCGCTGAATTTCCGGGCGTTTTCGACAAAGACCTGGTTGATTGTCTGTAATTCCATCACGATCCCCTCCTCATTCAGCATCAGTTTTAATCTTTAATTATAAACTATCAAAAATCAGGCGGTAGATTGAAGGCGCTCTACAAACCAAGGCCCTTCTTTTCGAGAAGCATTTCCAT
>CAYRCP010000411.1:0-2473 GCA_964422755.1 uncultured Bacteriovoracaceae bacterium
TTTTACCCAGAACATTCTCGACGAGATAGTTCGAACCGGTCACGCTCCCTGCCCCACCCAGACACGTCACTTTAATCATTAATCACTCCTTTCATGGCGAAAAAACACTGTTGGTATAAATATTATTTTCCATTGTATTATCATATGTATACCACACCTGTGGTTTGATGGATAACAGAATTGTTGTGATGGCAAGGGAACTGACGTCCCCCTGGTTGTCTCAGGCATTGGACTGCAGGGTTTTTAAATCGAGAAGACAGGCTGAAGGCGTTGGTAAAAAATGAAAGACGACAGATAGAATGAAGGGATCAGGCAATAATAATAGACCGGACAGCCTTCAGCCTAAAGGCTAACAAAACTGTCTCTTCTCACTTGACATCACCACCCACTTGCTATTACATCTCATTTGTCTGCCCGGATGGTGGAATTGGTAGACACAAGGGACTTAAAATCCCTCGGCATTTGATGCCGTGCCGGTTCGATTCCGGCTCCGGGCACAGTTTTGCGGGTTTTCTCGCTTTTCTCAATTCAATGGCATGAACCCTTCCTGCCCTGGACCCTGCTGCTTGGGCAAACCCCGGGCACCAGACATTCACTTCTTCCATCAGCCAGGCAAAGACTCTGTTGACTCCCGGACACAGGTTGATTATGGTCATAGCAGACCAAATGACGAAATTGGGGGAATCCTGCTGAGACAACCATCAGGATACATTTGAATGAGAACGAAACGGAGCAATCCCCTCAACTGGCTCTTGGGGAAAATCCATTGGAAAATCTTGTTCTGTAATCTTCCGGCAATCGTCTTTTTTTACAGGAGGTGATTATGGACTCGAAAACATCAAAGCCGTCGAAACAAGCCGGCTCCGCATCAGGCAGCAAGGATCTCGCTGAATTCGCCCAGAGGGCCCGTAAAATCAGGAAAGACCGTCTCGAGGGCTACCGGGAACAGTCCCTGAGAATCCATCCATGGGTGTGTGCCCGCTGCGGCAGGGAGTTTACTCAAAAAAACCTCCACTTGCTTACCGTTCACCACAAGGACCACAACCACGACAACAATCCTCCGGACGGCAGCAACTGGGAGAATCTCTGCGTGTATTGTCATGATAACGAGCATGGGAGATATGCCCAAGACATGCCCGATGAAAACGATGCAGTCATGGATGAACCCACTGACACCATGACCCATAACCCCTTTTCTGCACTTGGAGACATGCTGAAAAAGAAAAAGACATAAAAAAACCAGAAGAAAAGGCTGAAGGAATTGAGCATAAAATAGGAAGGCTATGCTCCTTCTTCTGGCATGAAAGAGGTCACTCTTTGGAACAGAGTGTTTTTTATAGATCATATATCATCACGTTCGCATATAAGATATTTGATGTTTTTTGTATCATTTCTTTTTCTGTGCCTTATTGAGCTTGACCGTGCATCCATATTCCAATATTGTCCCCTACCACATAACTCCTTAAGGTAAGAGACGAGATTGACAGATGACGCATGAATAATCCGGCCTACAAACGATTGGTGCAGATCATATTGGCACTGCCTGCATTCCTGGTAGCATTCATGGTTTCGGCCGTGAATATTGCCCTGCCTTCAATCGGGAAGGACTTTGCCATGAGCGCGGTGGCGTTGAACTGGGTGGCCACTGCCTACCTGCTCGGCACAGCGATCTTCCTGCTCCCCATCGGCCGTATTGCCGATATCCACGGCAGAAAAAAGATATTTATTCTCGGACTGATATTGTTTACCCTTACAACCGGGCTCATCGCCCTGGCGCCGAATGCAGCAACGCTCATTATATTGCGCTTTTTTCAGGGGGCTTCGTGCTCCATGCTGGCAGGCCCGTCCATCGCCATCATTACTTCGGTTTTTTCCGCCCGGGAAAGAGGCCAGGCCATCGGTCTCAACATAGCCGCAATCTATCTGGGGCTTTCCTTCGGTCCGTTTATCGGCGGAATGCTTACCGGGCATCTGGGATGGCGAAGCATCTTCTCCTTAACCGCCCCGATCGGGGCAGTTCTGGTCTATCTCACCACCACAAGACTTGTGGGGGAATGGGCCGATGCCAGGGGAGAAGATCTCGATTATATCGGCTCCATCTTGTATGCCATGGCACTTCTTGCCTTCATATACGGACTCTCTCTTGTACCTTCCGTCCTCGGCCTCTGGCTGCTCTGCGTCGCTGCAGCAGGGTTTGTCGTATTTACACGATGGGAGCAGAAAACAAATCACCCTGTCCTGGATATCAACCTCTTCAGAACAAACCGGCTCTTTGTCTTTTCCAACCTTGCAGCCATGATTCATTACTGCACCTCTTTCGCGCTCATTTTTCTCCTGAGTCTTTACCTGCAATATATCAAGGGGCTTACTCCCCAGGCTGCAGGCCTCATTATGGTTGCATATCCCGTGCTCATGGCTGTATTGACACCCTCTGCAGGCCGCCTTTCCGACCGGATAGAACCGCGCCTGCTCG
>CAYRCP010000412.1:0-2472 GCA_964422755.1 uncultured Bacteriovoracaceae bacterium
CGAGATGTATGTGCCTGAAGTTAAAAAACTTGCCCTTTGGTCAAACAGACAGTATGCTACCGGCTATTATGAATTTTCGGGATACCCAATGTGCATGGTGCGACATGAGAAACAGACCGCTTGAAGAGTGCCGGTGCTGTCCCAAGTACCGGAAATACCACGATGGCGAGGATGTGGAGCTGAATGAACAGGCATTCTGCGGTGCATGCATGCATAATAACAGTGAAGAGTTGCGGGTGTACTGCACAACCAATCGTCGTCTCCAGCAGGGCAGTGGTGAGGACTTCGATTGCTACAGGTTTTTCCCTGCTATACAGAAAATGGAATGAAACAGGTACATGTAGTCACCGTATTTCTCTGCCATAAGGGGAAAATATGCCTGGTGCGCAGATCTCAGAAAACCAGTACGTATCAGGGCCACTGGTCGGGTATCAGCGGATATCTCGAAGGCGATCCGGCCGAACACTTCAAGGTGGAACTCCTGGAGGAAACGTCGCTCACTCCCTATGAATATACCCTTATCCGGCAGGCAGAGCCTTATGAGATCCCCGATGAACACCACGGTCACCTCTGGCAGGTGCACCCTTTCCTGTGTGAGGTGGACGATCCAAAAAGCATCCGTCTGGATTGGGAGAACACCGAACTGCAATGGATCGAGCCGGATGAGATGCGGCACAAACAGACCGTGCCCGCACTCTGGGAAGTCTATGAGCGGGTTTCAAGGCTGCCTCTGGAAAAAGAAGTTGCTCTTTTTCAGCAGGAACTCAAGCAGGATAAGCACAGCGGGGCACGGCAGATTGCCATGAGGGCGCTGGAGTTTCTGCTGAGCGTGGGTGAAAACACCAATGCGGCATCGAGCGCGACTCTCGTTAGCGACCTGCGTTATTTTTGCACGCAGATTTCCACGGTACGACCCTCCATGGCCATAATTGCCACAACGCTTGAACTCGTGTTGATGGATCTCGAGCAGGTGTCGCCCCTTGATATCAAGGCTGCGAAAAGTAGAATATGCCAGATTGTAAGGTTTCACAGCCAGGAAATGGATAGATCCATCGACCTGGCTGTACGGCATCTCAACTATATCATACCCGAAGGTGCCAGCGTGCTGGTCCATTCGTTCAGTTCTTCCGTTCTCGCCGCCTTTGATATCCTGAAGGAAAAACAGTGCGCTCTCGTCGTGACCGAGGCGAGACCGGCAATGGAAGGCAGAACAACCGCAAAAGCAGCAGCTGAGAAAGGGATGAGCGTTACCCTGATCACCGATGCCCTGGCCGGACATGCCATGAGTGAGGTGGATGTCGTGCTCCTGGGTGCAGACAGCATCGAGCTGGACGGCTCGGTAGTCAATAAGGCAGGCTCCTCTCTGGTGGCGCTGGCCGCCCATGCAGCCGGGGTAAAGGTCTACGTCATAGGCGAGCTACGGAAGATATCCCTGCACGATAAACCGGTAGCACTGGAGGTGGGCGGCGCGCAAGAGGTGTGGCCCGACGCCCCGAGCGGGGTTGCCGTCAGCAATGTGTACTTTGACCGGACACCGGCCAGAAACATTACCGGAATCATTCTTGAAAACGATATCGTGGAACCGTACCAGATCAGGATGACGGCACATTCCATGCAGGCATATCGCCCCGAGTTGCCCCCTGCCGATCCCCGCGGATAAGCGGACAGTCTTCACGGATTCAGCACGAATAAGAGTTTGTCATTGCATTGTTGGTTTTTTTGGATGTATACCCTTGACAAAAATATCTGCGGGTTTTTCCCATAAAATGGGGGTGTGAACGTTACACTCGGAAAAGATCAAGTGGAGAGAAAGACAGACAACGATGAAAACACACACAAAACTCAGGAACAACGATGGTGCTCTCTTGCAGAGTGAATGCATTTTTATTGAGGAGGTGTAATGAATATTTATTCCTGGCTGAAAGATAATGCACAAAAAAGGCCTGACAAGGTATGCCTGAGGTTCAAGGACGGTGAGATTACCTTTTCCGAGCTATTCCGTTTAACCAGTGCCTTTGGGAGTGCATTGAAGGATGCGGGTATTCAGAAAGGCGATCACATAACGATTGTCCTGCCCAACATACCTGAATTTGTCATTTCCTACATGGGGATCATCGGAATCGGTGCTGTCGTAACCACGGTAAACCCTTCCTATACCTCGCGGGAGCTCGCGCATATCCTGAAGGATTCGGATTCAAAAGGCCTGGTTATAGAAGATAAAAAAAGCGGAAACTACTGCGCAATTGAAGATACATGCCCCCAGGATTTTGTCATCACCACCGGTACGGAGGGCACCTTCTCCCAGTGGGTGAGCGGAACGGGTGACGGCTTTGTGGAGGAAATGGATAAAGATGACGTTGCCGTCATGATCTATTCCTCAGGCCTGACCGGATATCCCATGGGAGCCATGCTCACGCACGGGAACCTGGACCACAACTCCGATCTCGTGCGGTTGTGCCTGGATGGAGACGA
>CAYRCP010000413.1:0-2457 GCA_964422755.1 uncultured Bacteriovoracaceae bacterium
AAGGTCCTGGTTCTGGCGCAGCAGCCTCTTTTCCAGTGCAACCTTGTCCGTGACATCCCGCAGCAATGCGATGGAGGTACCGGGCCTGTCCTCGATGAAATGAAAGTTGCCCTCGAGGATCTTCTGCCCGGAGGAGGTATTCACCTTGAGCTGTGCAAAGAATGTCTTTGCAAAGCGTTCTCTGATGATGGATACATCCTGCCCGGATTTCTCGTCGATAAACTCAAAGAGCTCCCGGCCCAGGATATCATGCACCGGCAGGTCCATTAAGGTGGTAAATGCCGGGTTGGAAAAGGTTATCACTCCATGGTTCATGATAATGATGGCATCCGGGACGCCTTCTATCAGCTGTTTGTACCGCCCTTCCCGTGCAAGGCCGCCGCTTACATAGTCCCCGATGAGCAGGTAAACCGAGTCCACCTTATACCCGATGATATTTATGAAGCCCTGGGCCCGGACCCTGGGTGAGCTCAAGGTCTCGACGATCAGGGAAAAGGGCTTGTCTGTCTCGATCAGTCTTTTGAGCTGATTTTCAAGCCGGTCATCAACGAGAAACTTGTGGATGAGTGCATACAGGGATTTGCCCACAAACGGCAGCTCGCTTGCCTCTATGTTGGACTCGAAGAGGGGATTGATGTAGATCACCGTGCCGCTCGCATCAAAGGCACAAACGGCAAATGGTGCCGTGTGAAAGATGGTTATCACCTGATCGATGAATTTATTCATACATTCCTATTCGAGAATAAACGATTCGCCCGGACGCAAAATATGAACCGTATTCGTGACGATGTCTGAGAGTCTCCTCGCATCTGTTTGTGAGCCCACAATGTCGCCATAGTGGATCGGGATAACATGATCGGCCTGCATATCCCCAAGGGCGTCTGCAGCATCGTCGGCAGTCATGGTGTAGGTGCCGCCCACCGGCATGAGAGCCACATCCACCTTGAGGCCCTTCATCTCGGGGATATGATCGGTATCGCCAGCGTGGTATATCCGCCTGCCGAATATCTGCACCACGTAGCCTACCCAACCCTTTGCCCTGGGGTGGAAATCTTTGTCGATATTGTATGCCGGCAGTGCTTCTATGAGGACATCTTCTATTCCCAGACGATCCCCGGCATTGATGGTATCGGTGACGACCTCAGTCGTCATGGGGGCAACGATTCGTGTGGTGTCTGTTGCAAGAACAGCTATGTCGTCCTCAGAGTAGTGGTCATAATGATCATGGGTCAGAAGGATGATATCTGCCTGAGGAGATGAGGCCCCGATCTTCCACGGGTCGATATAGAGGACTGTTTCCTCAGCCCGGATCATCACGCTTGCATGACCTAACCATGAGATCTCTAAAGACATAATAGCACCTCCAACGGGAATATCTTGCTGAAAGAATTAGATACTGAATATAATACAGTACAGGCCCTTGTGTTTCAACCTAAATCCCGGTTTACTCTGTGATCAGGGTATAATACTATCAGGACAGATATGAAATTAACCAGGTGGTCCCTTATCCCCATATGCTCGGCCCTGACTGCTGCCGGTGCCTTTATCCGAATACCCATTCCTCCGGTGCCCATTACCCTGCAGAGCTTCTTTGTGATACTCTCCGGGATCCTTCTCGGCCCCAGGGCCGGGGCGTTAAGCCAGGTCATCTATATCCTGGTGGGCCTCATAGGCCTCCCTGTTTTTTCAGGAGGCGGGGGGATCAGCTATGTAATGAAACCGTCATTCGGGTATCTGCTGGGGTTCGTGTTTGCTTCCGCCATGGCAGGGTATTTCATGAAAGAAAGGCCGGTCAATTCCTTTACGGTACTTATTGCCTCTGCACTGGGCATGCTCATGATATATCTTGTGGGCACCTCGTACCTGGCCTTGTATCTTTATGCGGTTATGCAAAAGAGCGATGCCATAAGCATCGCCGTAAAGACGGGACTGGTGGTCTTTCTTCCCGGCGATATGATAAAATGCGCGATTCTCGCCCTGGTGGTTCCCAGGCTGCGGCTTATTTCTCCCAGGGGGTAATCCCTCGTAGTCACTATTATCTGCAGCAGAATATCTGGAGAAATAACTGTTCACGTAAGTCAGGCTGAGAATTTTGAGGATAGTCTGTTAGGCTGTAGGCTGAAGGCTGTTAGTGGATACATCCTTTCCGGATCAAGCCTTAAAACCCGGAACCTAATCATTTCTTTTTAGAAAATATGCCTTCCTGAGTAGTTACCCGGAGAAAAGAAAAACTCGCGCAAAGGCGCCAAGACGCAAAGAATGATTGAAAGAACAAAAGAATTCCTTGGCGGCTCGGCGACTTGGCGCGAGAATGAACTGTTCTTGAACAGCCCCCTGATGGTAAGCGGGCTCGATCTTATTTTTTGCCGCCTTTGTCAAAGGCCCCCAGCTGGCACGGGGATATCTTCAGCCCCAGAGAATCTGCAGCATTGCCGACTTCCGGGCGCATAATACCTG
>CAYRCP010000414.1:0-2455 GCA_964422755.1 uncultured Bacteriovoracaceae bacterium
ATGGCTTCCATGAAGACGCAGTGGTTTCCGGGATCGAGGTGGCGAGAAGATTCGGTATAGACCTATGAGATCGAGGATTTACGAAGGATACGTGGAGCATATACGCTGCAAGCCTGTGTGGCACAGGCTGAACTATCCACTGTATTTTTACTGTCTGGACCTTGATGAGCTCGAGGAACTGGACCGCAGGATCCTGCTGTTCGGGTATAACCGCCGCAGGCCGGTTTCCATATATGACCGTGACTACTTGAGCGAGGACAGCGCTACGATAAAGGAGAAGCTGCTGGGGTATCTTGAAGATGCCGGTTGTGCGCAGGACATCACCCGGATCAGCATCGTTACCTCTGCGCGTTATTTTGCCTCGGTCTTCAATCCGG
The DNA here is from genome assembly GCA_964422755.1 of uncultured Bacteriovoracaceae bacterium. Lineage (GTDB taxonomy): Bacteria > Desulfobacterota > Desulfomonilia > UBA1062 > UBA1062 > DSAD01. Next base: position 378 of record CAYRCP010000414.1, read on the forward strand.
TGAGCTTTTACTACTGCTATTGTCGAGATGATACGGTCCAGTGCTGTGTTGCCGAGGTGAACAACACCTATGGAGAGCGGCATGTCTATGTGCTGAAAAACGGCTATACAAAAGAGGGTGAATATCCCTTGCGCTATACCACTGACAAGGCGTTCCATGTATCCCCGTTCAATGATATGAACGGCTCCTATGAGATGATCTTCAGCCCCGTTGACGATGAGGTCGAGATACACGTGGACCTGTACCGCTCGGGCGAAAAGATCTTTGGCGCAAAGCTTATGGGAAAGGCACGCGAGTTCACCCTGAAAAATCAGATCTCCATCCTGCTTAAACACCCGCTGGTCCCTCATCTCACCGTGCCGAGAATCTATCTCGAGGCCGCCAGGCTCCATTTCGGGAGAAAATTGAGCATGCATGACAAGCCTGCACCGAGCAGCGCCATGACCATTCGAAAGATTCCCCCCACGCTGATCCAGAAGCAGTGTATGAGGATTGTGCATGATATTGTCTCCCGGATACACACAGGTGGGCTGCAGATCGTTCAGGTAGACGGCACGGTGATGAACTATGGTGAGAAGTCATCGGAGCACACGGTCAGGCTTATGATAAACGACAACCGGTTTTTCCCCCGGGTGGTCTTTGGCGGCGAGATCGGCTTCGGCGAGGCCTATGTGGACGGATATTGGGAGAGTGATGACCTGGTGGGGATCTTCAGGATTTTCATTGAAAACCGGCATGTCGTCTTCGACGGCAATCTTGCCATATCCTTTCTCTCAAGGATGCTGGACCATGCCGCCCATCTCCTGAGAAAAAACACGATACCAGGGGCCAGGAGAAATATTGCCCGGCACTATGACCTCAGCAACGAATTCTTTGCGACGTTTCTCGGCAAATCCATGGTCTATTCATGCGGGCTGTTCCTCTGCGAAAATGACACACTGGAAGATGCACAAAAAAACAAGATGCATGAGGTCATCAGGAAAGCGCGCATAGAAAAGGGTGATCATGTCCTGGAGATCGGGTGCGGATGGGGAAGCTTTGCCCTGGAGGCGGTGAGGCAAAAAGGGTGCAGGGTAACCGGTATAACGGTCTCGAAACAGCAGTATGACTATGCCCTGGCCCGGGTAAGAAAAGCGGGTCTGGAAGGGGCTGTCACGATACAGCTGCAGGATTACCGGGACGTAACGGGTTGTTTTGACAAGATTGTTTCCATCGAAATGATCGAGGCCGTGGGCCATGAGTATCTCGGAGACTTTTTTGCCTGCTGCGAGAGGCTTCTCGCTCCTGAGGGACTGGCGGTTCTCCAGGTCATTACCATCCCCGACCAGCGCTACGAGCGTCACGGAAAAGAGGCGAACTGGATCCAGAAGCACATATTCCCCGGGGGGCATCTCCCGTCCCTGACAGCACTGAGTAATGCCATGACCGCACACTCGGGATTCATGATCGAGGAGGTGGAAAACATCGCACAGCACTATGTCAAAACCCTTCAGGAGTGGAGATTGCGGTTTGAAGGAGCTGCCGGCGAGATCTCAAAGTTGGGCTTTGATCGATCGTTACAAAGAAAATGGAAGTATTATTTCTCCGTGTGTGAGGCACAGTTTGCAATGCGGGTAATCTCCAACCTGCAGATCGTGCTCACCAGGGAGGGCAATAAGGGGCTTGGAGGGCTAAAAGCTCTAAGAGGTGGAGAGGCTGTCTGAAACAGTGAAAAGGAGGCTTGTCGTGGCTGATCTGAACAAAGCGGTCTTTTTTGTCGGCATAGCACTATTGTCTTTGACCGGGTGCGCCTCCCAGGAAAAGAAGGAGATATATGAGATGGGTAACTACTATAAAGCCCTTGAACAGACCGAACAGGTCAACATGCCGCTCATCGAGCATGGATCAATTGCCGAAGTGGAGACAATCCGGCGGTTCATCGATTTTTATTCCGTCTTTTCCGAAGAGCGGATCAAAGAATCCGTCCGTCTGGTGTATGCCGAAGATGCATATTTCCGGGACGGCTTCAGGGAGGTGAGAGGAAGAGATGATATCGAGGCCTACTTTCTGAGCACCACCGAGGCCATCCATGAATGCAC
>CAYRCP010000415.1:0-2449 GCA_964422755.1 uncultured Bacteriovoracaceae bacterium
ACTCTGTGGGTCAGAGAATGGCCAAGCAGCTGTCCTTTACGTGCAAACCCCTTTCAGCCCAGGATGCACTCAGGTGCGGACTGGTTAACGAAGTTGTCCCGCCTGAACAACTGATCCCGCGAGCCATGGAAATCGCACAGGATATCTGTGCGGTCAACGAAGACATCCTGATGGAGATCAAGGCATTGATCGAGAAACGCGGCGATGTTTCTCTCAACTCTGCCCTGCAATGCGAGCGTGAAGGCTTTCAGAAATTTCTAGGGAGGGTACAACTGTTCTAAAAAGGGGGCAAAGACCCCCTTTCTGCCTCATTGCAGCATTTATAACCCCGGCAGGAATGGAGCGTTTTATACCAGAGCCAGAAAGCTCTTGGTCCGTTCGTTCTTCGGGTTATCAAACACTTCATCAGGGGTGTTTTCTTCCACGATCACCCCGCCGTCCATGAAGATCACCCTGTCGGCAACCTCACGGGCAAATCCCATTTCGTGCGTCACCACCACCATGGTCATGCCTTCAAAAGCGAGCTTTTTCATGACCTCGAGCACCTCACCGATGAGTTCCGGGTCCAGCGCGCTGGTGGGTTCGTCAAAGAGGATCGATTTCGGCTTCAGCGCCAGGGAGCGTGCGATTGCCACGCGCTGTTTCTGCCCGCCGCTTAAGTTATCCGGGTAGACATGTGCCTTGTCTGCCAGGCCCACCTTGTTCAACAGGTCCATGCCGAGTTCCTCGGCTTCTTTTTTGTGCATTTTCCGGACCTTGATAGGCCCTAAGGTTACATTGTGCAGTACCGTCATGTGAGGAAAGAGGTTGAACAACTGAAAGACCATGCCGGTTTCGGCCCGCACATAGTTCAGGTCGGTTTTCTTGTCCGTGACATCGAACCCGTCAACGATCACCGTGCCGGAGGTGATCTCCTCCAGACAGTTTATACAGCGCAGCAGCGTGCTCTTGCCAGAGCCGCTCGGCCCCAGGATAACAACCACCTCTCCGGGTTTGATATGGAGGTCCACGCCTTTCAACACCTCGAGCGTCCCATAGCTTTTGTGCAAGTTTTTTATCTCTATCATCAGATTATCCGCATTCGTTTTTCAAAGTAGTTCAATAACTTTGCAATGCTCATGGTAAGGATGAGGTACATGATGGCAACCGTCAGCCAGACTTCAAAGGCCCTGAAGTTGTAGGCAATAATTTCCTGGCCCTGCCTGGTCAACTCACCCACGCCGATTACCACCAGGAGAGACGTGTCTTTCAGGCTGATGATAAACTGGTTTCCCAGCGGAGGAATCATTCGTTTGAATGCCTGGGGCCAGATAACATACAGCATGGTCTGGAACCGGGTGAGACCGATGGACCGGCCTGCTTCTGTCTGCCCTTTGTCCATGGACTGGATAGCCCCGCGCACAATCTCTGCAATGTACGCACCGGAGTTGAGCCCGATTGCAACGATTCCGGCTGCCAGAGGCGGTACTCTCATTCCCAGCACCAGCGGCAGGCCGAAATAGAGGAACATGACCTGTACCATCAGCGGTGTCCCCCGGATGCTTTCGATATACATGCCGGCAATCCGCTGGGGCAGTTTCCTTCTTGATGTTTTGGCCAGACCGGATACTGTTCCCAGAATGAAACCAATCACCAGGCCGAAAAACGTAATCCATATGGTGAGTTTCATCCCCTGCAGCAGGACCGGTATCGACTCCCATATGACGCTGTATTTGAATACAAATTGACCTGCCATTTATCCACACTTTCACAGGGGGCCGGCAATGATCGTTGCCAGCCCCCTGTGCCTTTGCTGAATTCTATCGATGCTACATGGCCGGCTGATACATCAGGGATCTATCCCTGTGGATGGAGCCTTGTTCAGCCATTTACTTGGGGTCGGTTCCAAACCACTTTTTGTAAATCTTGACATATGTGCCGTCTTCCTTGAATTTCTTCAGGGAAATATTAACCTTGTCTCTCAGATCACCGCCCTTTGGAAAGGCAATCCCATAGGGCTGGCCCTGGTAAAGAGGCCCTACGACCTTTACCGCGCCTTTGCCTTCGGTCTTGGCGTAGTACTGAATCACTGGAGAATCGAAGAGAACCGCCTGAGCCCCGCCGGTGCCCAGTTCCATAAAGACACCGTCGATATTCGGGAACAGTTTTACCTCTTTGGTCTTATGCTCCTTGAGGAAGTCTACACTGGTGGTACCCAGTTTCGTGGCAACAACTTTGTCCGCAAGGTCCTCAACTCCATTTATAGAGGTGTCGTCAGCCTTTACCAATAACAGCAATCCCGAATTGTAATAGGGAGAGGAAAAATCCACCACTTCCGCTCTTTCGGGTTTAATGGTCATTGCAGCAATAGCCGCATCGATGTTCCCGGTCTGCAGCGCAGGAATTAATCCATTAAAATCCATGGGCATGAGTTTGTATTTCAGCCCCAGGTCTTTTGCAATGGCATCCC
>CAYRCP010000416.1:0-2444 GCA_964422755.1 uncultured Bacteriovoracaceae bacterium
CATCATTGCACACGAATCTCTTACCGGGCGCGGCATCACCATCCTCGATAACTGCATGATATCAGCCCTTGGCAACAGGGCAGCACACACAGCCCGGGGAGGAGAGATCGCCTATGACATTGCGGTTCTCACTATCGGCATTCAGCCAAAACAGGTTTTCACAGGATCAGGCATCAGGACCGCCCGAAACGGTTCTCTTCTGGTCAACAACTGCCTGCAGAGTGTATCCCATCCGGAGATATTCGGTGGCGGGGACTGCATAACGCTGGATCAAACACCGCTGGACATGGTAGGGGTCTATGCCGTGAAGCAGGCACCGATCCTGTTTCACAACATCATGTCTTTCCTCAGCGGCAAGCCGCTCAAAAAATTCAGGCCCCAGAAGAACTACCTGCTGATATTCAATCTTGGCGATGGAACAGGCATCTTTGTCCGGCGTTCTTTTGTATTCAGGGCCAAATCGGCGTTCATCCTCAAGGATTTCATCGACAGGAGATTCATCTCGCAGTTCCAGGTAGCGGCAAGATAAATCCCGGCTGGGAGGGATGTAATGAGATTTACCGATCTGTTCACACAGGTAAAATCCATACAGACATCACAGGCAAAACAGATGATGGACGAACAACCATCAGGATCATATACCCTGCTGGATGTGCGCGAACCAGCCGAGTATGAACAGGGCCATATCCCGGGTTCGGTGTTGATCCCGCTTTCACACCTGCCGGCAAGAATGCAGGAAATCGACCCGGATAAGCCGCTGGTAGCGTATTGAAAGTCCGGCGTTCGCAGCAGGTCTGCTGCACACCTGTTGAAAAACCACGGCTTCGATGCCGCAACCCTTGCAGGCGGTTTTGATTCCTGGAATGGACTTGTTTCCAGAGCCGCAATAGACCAGGGAATGTATCTGATCGAAGGCAGCGAAAGTCCAAAGGAACTCCTCGCCCTTGCATACGGCCTTGAAGATGCCAACAGCCGCTACTATTCCATGCTTTCCCACAGGGCAACTACCCCCCGCGTACGGGAACTGTTTCATATGCTGGGGGAGATGGAAGGAAAACACAAGCAGCGCATCCGGGAGATGTACGAGAACCTCTCTGCAGGCAGAAAAGAACTGGCCGAGTTTGAAAACAGGGTTGTTGTAAAGACACTGGAAAACGGCAGGACCCCGGATCAGATGGTTGCCCAGTATCCCGGATTCTTCGATGATCGGGCCTCAGCCGCTGAGTTCTCCATGGCACTGGAGACTGATTCTCTCGATCTGTATCACCGCATGGCACAAAAGGTTCGCTCAGATGAGGCTGCAGCTCTTTTCCTTTCTCTTGCAGATCAAGAGAAGAAACACCTCGATACACTCGGCACGCTCTTTTCCCGGAGCCTGTGAACAACCCTGTTTTTATGCGAGCCCTTGAATCAGGGTTTTCACAGCCGTACTATCTATTCTAAGGCGTGTATTCATGTTGCTATGTCATATTCCCTGGCCTGAATCAAAGCAGGAGGTTGAAGGATGAAAGTACTGATCGTGTATTATTCCCTTTACGGACATATCCATGCAATGGCCCAGGCTGTTGCTCAGGGGGTAAAAAAGGTGGATGGTTCTCAGGTGGAGCTTCGCAGGGTTCCTGAAACACTGACTCAGGAGGTCCTTGAAAAGATGGGAGCAGTAAAGGCCCAGGAGGCCATGGCCCATGTGCCTGTCTGCTCTATGGAGGAGCTTGTGCTTTTTGATGCAATCATCTTCGGAACCCCCACGCGGTTCGGCAATATGTGCGGCCAGATGCGGCAATTCCTCGATGCAACCGGGTCCCTGTGGGCAAAAGATGCCCTTGTGGGAAAGGTCGGGAGCGTATTTACGAGTTCTGCAACCCAGCACGGGGGCCAGGAATCCACCATCCTGAGTTTTCACACCACCCTGCTCCACCACGGAATGATCATCGTGGGACTTCCCTATTCATTCAAAGGGCAGACCATCACAGACAAGATAACCGGCGGTTCGCCTTACGGAGCCTCTACCATTGCTTCAACCGACGGAAGCAGGATGCCCAGCGACAATGAGCTCGATGCTGCACGTTTCCAGGGCTCACATGTTGCAACCATAGCGTCGAAACTGTTTGGCTAGGAATGAACTACCCCGCCGCAAGCTACGGGGTATCTAGAATTCAGTATCCTTAAATCCTGTAGCCAGAAGGATAAGAAAGGAGCTTATTTGATTTCTTCTTATTCCATTTTCGCAAGCCAGCTGCGGGGAATTAAACCCAGAGACAGATTAATCATTTAACTTACTGTTTTTAATAGCTTATCGTCAGTTTCATGCTTTTATCTGCGGGAGCGACTTCAGTCGCGAAAAAGTTGGCTCCATTTCATGACATCATCGCGGCTTAAGCCGCTCCCACATATTCTCTTTTATGCACAACGTCTTCTAATCACCGGGGCCTAACTCCAATACT
>CAYRCP010000417.1:0-2442 GCA_964422755.1 uncultured Bacteriovoracaceae bacterium
TCTATGGAGTGCACCATGTTGCAGAGCCTGGAGAGGATGGCAGCCTGATACCCCGATCCTGTCCCGATCTCGAGGATCTTGTGGCTGGGCTGCGGCATGAGGGTCTGGGTCATCAATGCCACCATGTAGGGTTGAGAAATAGTCTGTCCAAAGCCGATGGACAGTGGGTAGTCATCATATGCCTTGTATTTGAGGTATTCTTCGACGAATTTATGTCTCGGGACCTCCAGAAATGCATCGATGACCCGCGGGTCGTTGATGCCGCGAGCCTTGAGATGCTCATTAACCATAGTCTGCCGTGCAAGCAACGGATCCATCATTGTCTCTTTACCACCATTTTCCTCTTTCCTGGAAGGTCTTTATAAACTGTTCAATGGACCTGTCAAAGCCTGCCTCGACGTCAGACGGAAAGAAACATCCGGGGAATTGTCCCTTTTTCCAGTGATATTCGATGCATTCACAGCATACACCCTTTCTGCTGCAGGGTTCGTATGAGCAGGTGCAGCCTTTTTTGTTTTGTTCCTTCTTGCATTCCATGGCCATTTCCCTTCGCTGAATCCCTCGTTTTATTGTTTGGTATTATACAGTTAGCCGCTGCTAATAGCAAGCTGATGAACACAGGAAACTATGGGATGTTTGCCCATATCTTCTTGACCCGACATGAATCCTATAGTAAATAAAGGAGAAATGCAATTTGATAAGGTATTGAAAATATCACGTTTTTTAGATCCTTTTCAGGGTTTTTCCGAGACACAGAGATATTCCGAGGTGCGGCGTGATCCACTCACCGGGCATTCCACTCGTATACTCGATTTTCCCGTCAGGGAGATCGCAAAAGCAGATATACGAGCGCTGGTAGAGGAATCACGGGCGCTTTGCCCGTTCTGTCCCGAGGTAGTGCAGCAGGTTACCCCCAAGTTTCACCCCGATCTCCTGTGCAAGGAGAGGTATAATAAGGGTGAAGCACTGTGCGTTCCGAACGTGTTTCCCTATGATGAGAACGGTGCAGTGTGTGTGATGACCAGGGAACACTACATACCGCTGACAGGATTCAGCCTGAAGATCATGACGGATGCCCTGAAATGCTGCTTTGAGTATCTCTCGGACGTGGTGATACGACAGCCCGATATGATATATCAATCGGTGAACTGGAATTATATGCCGTTGGCAGGCGGGTCGATTGTGCATCCCCATCTGCAGATCACGGCATCGAGTTCATCCACCAACTACTACACCGACACACTCCCTGCACTTATCAGATACAGCGAGGAGCATGGCTCGGATTTCTGGTCTGATCTGTGTGAAGAGGAGATCAGGCTGGCACAGCGGTGTATTGCCGTCACCGATACGATGACGTGGCTTGTGGCATTTGCGCCGTTGGGTGTTTTTGATATTCTCGGGATCATTCACGATGCCCATACCCCCGGTGACATAACGGATAAAACCCTGGCCGATCTGGCAGGGGGGATCTTGAATGTTATGAGATACATTGATTCTCTTAACCTGGGCAGCCTGAATATGTCGCTCTATTTTTTCCTGCGCGACTCGGTGTTTACTCCGCACGTGAGGATCTGTCCGCGGGTTAACATACCGCCGTTTGATACGAGCCAGATCAATTATATGAAGATGTTGCACAATGAGACCTTGACCACAATGAAGCCCGAGGATATTTGTAATGGTATAAAAGGATTTTGGGATGTATAAGTGAGCTCAAAAGGTCTACGAGCAAAGCATTATCTCTACGGGGAGGGAAGATTATGAAACGTAGTATCCTTACGATTATCGCATGCCTTATGTGCACAACCGTATTCGCTGCAGCGCCGCAGCCTGTATGGGTCGGGGGCAGTCTGAAGCTGTCTGATGAGGCAAAACCAGGGTATACTGCCGAGACGTTTGTGTCTCTGGGGCAGGTGGAGTCCATGTATTTCTATACCGAGCCCATGCTGCTGTTGAAAAACAGTGAGTTTGGAATGGACCTCGGTTTCGGCGTACGGCTCCCGATCCTTTCAGGTCAGGCATTTGCAGGATATAACCTGTTTTTAGACTACACCGCAGATAACAACCACAAGCGTGTGGGGGCCGGCCTGGAACTGTTTTATCCCACCGTTTCCGGTCACCTGAATTTCTATCTGCCGTTTTCCGACGAACACAGGGGCCAGGAGGCGCTTCCCGGTCTCGACCTGACTCTGGGTATCCCCATACCCAATGTGGGGTTCATCTCGGTATGGCCGAGCATCTACTACTATGACGGCAAGGATCAGGATAATTTAAAGGGGATCGGCCTGGAGATCAAAGCTCAGCCAACAAAGGCCATCAGCATCTCCATCGGCGGCAGGAATGATACCATTCAGGCAGGCAGAGACGACAGCGAACTCTACGCAAAGTTTGAGATCACCATCCCCATGAAACGTCTCGGCAAAGACCTTTTTGCCTTTGATATCG
>CAYRCP010000418.1:0-2441 GCA_964422755.1 uncultured Bacteriovoracaceae bacterium
ATCATTGATATGATGATGGAAACCTGGAGTGAGGGTTTCAATGTCGTCTCCCAGCTTAGGACCTCGGAAACCGGCAAGGAAATACCGCTGATCATGCTCAGTGCAGTAGACCTGCAGGGACCGTATCAGTCTTTTGAACCACCGGACGAGCTACCAACCGTGGATATGGTTCTCCACAAACCCATCAAAGCTGATGAACTGCTCAAACATGTGGGAAGACTTCTGGAGAAATAATTCATGGATCTGCACATTGATGCTGCGCACATTCTTATCATAGATGATGAAGAATCCATCCTTGATGGTTGCAGACAGGCCCTCGAAAAGTCGGGCTATTCGGTGATTACGACATCAGTTGGGCAGGAAGGCATCGGGCTTGCACGGAAAAACAAACCCGAAGTGGTCTTTGTTGATCTGAAAATGCCCGGGATTTCCGGCATGGATATTATTGAACTTCTTTCAAAAGACATCCCTGATATCGTGCTGATCGTGATCACCGGATACGCCTCCATTGTCTCGGCAGTAGAGGCAATGAAAAAAGGTGCCTATGATTACCTCCCCAAACCCTTTACCCCTGATCAGATCAGGGCGGTTACAAAACGGGGACTGGAGCACCGTTCTCTCAAGAGAGAGGCAGAGCAGCTCAGAGAAGAAAAAGAATACATGGAGAAAAATTTCATCACCTTTGTATCACATGAAATGCGCTCTCCACTGGTAACGATACAGCAATATATCGAAACGTTAAAGGCCTTAACAGGAGATTCTCTCGGCAAAGACATCTCTGCGATCATAGAGCGATGCGACAAACGCATTCAGAACCTCCAGGATCTTATTGAACACTGGCTGGACCTCTCCCGCATAGAAAACGGGACCTTCTCGGAGGCAAAAGAGCCCTTGAATCTGATAAGCATCCTGAACAGGAGCATGGAGGAACTGGGCCCGCTCTGCCAGCGAAGAGAAATCACGCTCGTGGCTGATCTCAGGGAAGATCTCCCCAGGATAATGGGAGATCATGAAAGTATACTGCGGGTATTCAGCAATATAATCGGAAATGCCACCAAATACACCCCGGCCGGCGGTACCATATCGATTGAAACCAGCTATGATGATTATTACCTCTACGTCAGGATATCCGATACCGGCAGCGGCATCCCCCAGGACAAGATCCCCTTTATCTTCGAGCCGTTCTACCGGGTAAACGGACAACAGGAGAAACAACGTGGTTCCGGTCTCGGGCTTACCTTCAGCAAAAAGATCATGGACGCCCATGAAGGCACGATAGAGGTTTCATCCAAGGAAGGTGAAGGAACCACTTTTGTGCTGAAATTCCCCAGGTTGTACGAAGAAGAATAAGAGCTGCTGCTCAGGTAAGCAGGTGACCTGAAAGAAATGCCCATGGGGTCCTTTTAGGTTCCGGGTTTTAAGGCTTGATCCGGAAAGGATGAATTCACTAACAGCCTTCAGCCTAACAGACTATCCACAACAGCTTCAGCCTGACTACGTGAGCAGTTACTGATAAGAGCTACTCGCTTTTGCCCTTGTCCCCTTCCCATGGTCTGGTATTGTCGAGTAGATATTCAGAAGAGTTGTTCACCATACACTCCCCGCACATGTGGACCATTTTCATGCTGTCTATCTGTCGGACAATGAACAACTTCCTTGAATTTTCCGTGCACAGGAAACACCTGTCGGGAATATCCTTGTCATGAAACTCGTAGCACTGCTCATCAAGATACTTACACTTCATCCTGATCCCTCACAAATAATAGTATACCATGGAAGATATCCTATATCAACATGAGGGTGAACCCTGTATTCGTTGTTCTAAGATTTTCCAGGATAAACTTTTTATAAAATTTTGGGGCCGATTCCCTGCAACTGGCTTAAGGGGATTAAAACAAAGCCCTCCATCGCCACTACTTTTGGATGAACAGATTTTGACTGGACATCTTAACTCTAAGCATATTACAAAACCTTTCATCCCATCAGTCCTCGAGGTGTAGTGTGAAAAAGTACTGGAACCACCTTGGCTCTCATACAATATATGAAAACCCGATAGTTGCAGTGAGACAGGACAAGTACCACTTTCTCCCGAACGATATTGTCAAAAACTTTACCGTCCTGGAGTTCGGCGACTGGGTAAACATCATCCCGATCACCAAAGACGGTAATATCGTCATGATCCGCCAGTGGCGCCATGGCGTTCAACGAGAATGTTTAGAGATACCCGGCGGCCTCATCTCCCCTGAAGATCCAGACCCCCGCCATGCAGCTCTACGAGAGATGCAGGAGGAAACCGGCTACCACAGTGAGCGCGTCATCCATATCGGGACCGTGGAACCGAACCCTGCTATCCAGACGAATAAATGCCACACGTATCTTGCAACAGATGCCTACCTCAATGCTAGCCAGAACCTCGACCCCACCGAGGCCATCAAGGTGGA
>CAYRCP010000419.1:0-2440 GCA_964422755.1 uncultured Bacteriovoracaceae bacterium
TAGAAACAAAAGACTGGAGTAATGGAGTACTGGAGTGATGGGTAAAGAACGAGCCTGACAGACCATGAGATAAGAAACATTTCGAATCTCGGATTTCGAATTGCGAATGTAAAAGACAGATAAAAAGACAGGCGCTGGGCACTGGGAGAAGATTTCGGATCTCGGATTGCGGAGTTCGAATTTATAAGACTGAAAAGGAACTCACCGCCGAGGCGCGGAGGTCGCAGAGAAAAGATTTATTCTTTTAGCGTGCAGAGATACGGCGATTGGAGAAAACAAATTGTCATGCAAGGTTCAATGCTCACTGTTCGCCGTTCACAGTTCACCATTTTCCGATCACTGTTCACTTTTTTTCTGTCTTTTCCTAATGCCTAGCGCCCAGTGCCCAGTGCCTTGTTTATATGTGGGAGCGGCTTCGGCCGCGATGTCTTTTCGTCGTCCCCGCCTTCAGTAGAACCGGGATTGTATGACCAGAAAATCAGAAGCTGATTGTTGCGGCGATGTGGGCCCGTGCACCCTTGTCACTCTTATCAGTCTCCCGCTGCCGCCACCCGTGGTCATAGGTCAGGGTGACGTGGGGTCCCGCATAGTACCGCATCCCGAAGCCGATGCTCTGCAGGGTTGTCTGCCGCTTCTCATCCGGTAAGCGGTCCACATTCATGGAAACCCCGTAGTCATGAAAGAGATACACCAGCAGGGTGTCATCGAACCCCGCGAGGTCAACCCACTCGCTGGGCTTGACTGGCGGTGCACGCAGTTCCTGGGTGAGGATGTACCCCTGATCTCCATAGGTGTCCCCTTCCCGGTAACCCCGTATGGAAGAGGAACCGCCAAAGGTCATCTGTTCACTCCCCAGCAGATTGCCGTCGGCTATCTGGCCATGGGCGCGAAGATAGAGCGTACAGGCTCTGGGCAGAATGTTGGTGCGCGAGAGGTCGAAGGCTGCATATGCATACCTGGTCTCGGCATAGGCCCTGCTGACTGCAAAATTCTCATCATTGTTTGACGAACTCCAGTTTCCCGGGCTGAACGTGCCCTGGATGGAAAAGGAGGTGGATCCCCAGGCATCGGCAAGGCTGCCATTGTAGCGAAGACTCCATTGAAGGATCTGGGTATCGTTGTCTGTGACCGGTATGGCCGAAAACTCAAGGTTATTGTCGCTCATCTTGTAATCGAAAAATGCAGAGACGCTCTGGGTGTACGCTCCCACACTCGCCATCGGCACTTCATAGCGCAGGCTCCACTGTGATGATCTTCCTTTCTGCGAAAGCGGGGGGTCCATCCGGCTTTTGGTTTCAGAGCCGCTGCCTGAGATGGTCAGGAAATGCCGCCACGGAAGAGGAATGAGATAGGACCCGCTGTGACCGGTATAATCTTTCAGCTCGGTATTTGTGGTGAACTGGTAATTTAACTGGTGGCCGAGCCCGAAGGCATTGCCCCAGTTGAAGCCTGCCTCCAGACGGTTTCTGCCGGTGAGACTGGTCCCGTGGTTATTCAAGCCCGCATAGACCCTGATTGGGCGCCGTTCCCTGACGCGGAAAACGAGGTCTGTGGCTCCCACGGTTTCCTGCCCGGGCTTCAAATAAAAGTTCCCTGCCCGGAAGGGGTTGCGGTTGATCCAATCGGCATCCCCTTCCATCACGGATTTATTGAGTGGTTCGCCGGCCTTGAGGCGAACCATGGACTTGTAAAGGTCTTCGGAAAAATAGCGGGCGCCTTCTATGTCGATCTGGCCGACAACTCCTTCGATGACGAGTATCTGCACGACCCCGTCGGTGATGTCCTGCTCGGGCAGCGTGATGCTGACAAAGGGAAGGTCCTGCTGTATATAAAAGAGATAAAGGCTCGATACCAGCCGATTGAGCGATGCCATGGATACAGGCTGCCCGATAAACGGATCGAATACCTTTCGGGCATCATCACTGCCGAGCATGGGAACCTCGCTTGCGTCGATGCCGTCTTTCGGAACAGGATGTTCGGAAATAACCTGTTGTGCGGAAGAGACAAAGACCAGGCCCTTTAATGCTTCCACCATCACGGTCTCATCAGCCGGGCCTGGAAGGGCCGGTTTCTCAGGCGTTATGTCCGGGGCCTGAGGCGCCTCCACCTGGGGCGGCACCGGTTCGGGCTGGATCTGACGCAGGTCCTGGGCTTGACATGAATCTGCCGGGAAAATGAATGCCCAGAGCAAAAAGATGAAAAATATAATGCTTAAAAATACTCGATCATTGCGAACCACAAAGCGTGTGTTATTCATATCAGATACAACCTTTTTTTAAGTGAAATAGCGTTTATATAATGACCGCCCAAAAACCATTCCTGCCTCGGCGTTTTCCTGGTTTCGGCTACATGAGGGCGGAAGCAAACAACAAGTTCATGATCAGTCCCTGGTCTGTGTCGTCTCCATTACAGAATGCGTCTATGTCGAAGTTCTGCGCGT
>CAYRCP010000420.1:0-2437 GCA_964422755.1 uncultured Bacteriovoracaceae bacterium
CCTGCCTGAGATTTCGCTCCCCACGCCTTGTTCTTTTCCTCTGTGCCTGTGTGCCTCAGTTCTCGAACAACCATGAGATGTTAACTTTGTGCCCAGGTTCTCGCCTGTCCGCCGACTTGTCAGGGCGTACCCAAAGGGGAAGCCTGATGGCGAACCAGGATTGATTTTTTCTCCTCTCGGGCTATTTATACTTTTAGGATCACAAAAGGAGGGGGTCATGGAAGAAAAACGCCTTGGCGACTATATCAACATTGCCATAGAGAGAGAAGAAGAGGCATATGAATTTTACATGGATCTTACTACCAGGATCGAGGATAAAGCGGCAAAAGATACCCTCACGCTGCTGGCAGGTGAAGAAAAAAAGCATAAACAGTTTCTCGTAAATTACCGCGACGGCAACTATGGGGCAAGTGCCCTGAGAATGAATGATCCCATTGATTATAAAATCGCAGAACACCTGGAACAACCCGACATCATAAAGGATATGACCAGCGCGGATGTCTATCTCGTTGCTGCTCACCGCGAACAGAATTCTTATAAGTTCTACTCTTCTCTTGCAGAGCTGCACCCCGAAGGAGAACTCAGGGACCTGTTCAAGAAGATTGCACGTGAAGAACTCAGACACAAAGAAAAGGTGGAGTATCTCTATTCCAACGCGGCATTTCCCCAGACCGATGGCGGATAATAGATCGAGGGTATATCTCCTTTGGGCAAGCCCTCGATCCCGTGCCTTACCCTAAAAGGGCGAAGCGGGGAGTTGAATAAAGAAGAGAGAAGCGTAAAAACTTGAGTATTCTGCAACTATCTGATACGTATCCTTTGTTATTATGGTGCAGTTTAATTTACTCCTTTCACTATTTCTCATGGCATTCATCCTTAATATCGCTGTGCGGTTGATCCTGAGCCGGATGAACATCTCCCATCTCAGGACCTTCGGGGATCAGGTACCCGGGAGCTTTACCGACCTGATCGATCAGAAAACACTGGCAAAAATGAGGGACTATACCGTTGCCACAAGCCGCGTGGGTTCCATCGAAGCACTCACCGGCGACCTTCTTGTCCTTGCTATTGTCCTGAGCGGATTTCTGCCGTGGCTCAACGATATGATCTCTGCGCTGGATCTGCACTTTGTCCTCTCCGGCATCCTTTTCTTCTTCTCCTGTTCCCTGATTATGGGTGTGGTGGACATCCCCTTTGATCTCTACAACAACTTTGTGATCGAAAAAAGGTTCTCCTTCAACACCCTGACCTTCAAGCTCTGGATAACCGATCTCATCAAATCCCTCCTGATTTCGGCAGTCGTGATGGGGATCTTTCTTGCCGTCTTTTTTGGTCTCATCTATCTTGCTCCCAGGTCGTGGTGGATATGGGTGTGGGTATTTTTCATCTTTTTCCAGCTCCTTATCATGTGGCTGTATCCCGTGGTGATTGCCCCCCTGTTCAATAAATTCGAACCCATTGAAGATCAGGAACTGAGAGATCGCATCTCACTGCTGGCGGAAAAGACAGGGCTTGACGTAAAAGGGCTCTATAAAATGGACGCCGGCAAGAGGAGCAAGCACTCGAATGCATATTTCACCGGCATTGGAAAGGCCAAACGTATCGTCCTTTTTGATACCCTTGTGGAAGATCATACCACAGATGAGATCTCTGCGGTGCTGGCCCATGAGCTCGGTCACTGGAAGAAGGGACACATAAAAAAACAGCTTGCCCTCTCCATGGTCCTTTCCCTGGTTGTTTTGTACCTGGCATATATATTCGTATCCCATGATGTGCTCTATGCCACGTTCGGTTTTGAGGGCATTACCATCTACGCAGGCCTCTTCCTCCTTACTATCATTGCAAAACCGTTTTCCTTTTTCCTTACCCCTTTGGGCTGTATGCTCTCGCGGCATTTCGAGAGGCAGGCAGATGATTATGCCTTTTCTCTGACAGGAGATGCCGTCTCTCTCGTGAATGCACTGAAACAGCTGGCAAAACTCAACCTTGCAAACCTCCATCCCCACCCCGCATTCGCATGGTTTTACTACTCTCATCCTCCCCTGGTTGAACGCATCGAACGGCTGGAACGACTTTCCTGAACGAACCCGGCACCAAAGGTGGCACCTTTGGTGCCGGTATAAGCTTTTCATTATCACATCGCTCTTAAGGAGATCTCTCAAGGGAGCCGGAAGAATAAAAAAAACCTCCAAGTGAAGAATTTTTCGGGAGTATCCGAAAAGGATACTTGACTCATCAAGAAGATATATTATTTAACATCATACACCTTGTTTTTTTGGCAAATGAGTTCAGTTAGGTTTGTATCGTTTTTAAGGCGAATTTGTATAAGGGGGTAGTGAATGAAAGATAAAGAAAAAAATTATTTCATAGCCTTATATGACGTAGCACGGGTGATCAATGCATCTTTGGATATGACGGTTGTCCTGGAACAGATCGT
>CAYRCP010000421.1:0-2434 GCA_964422755.1 uncultured Bacteriovoracaceae bacterium
CATCTCGATCCCGCTTGCTCGTTCTGCCTCGGTTCATGCTCCCCAAGTCCTGCTCTGCCTGGATTCTCGGACTATCTTGACCAACTGCCTCCTGCCCAGGTTTTCATGCTTCCTTGCCGAACAACTCCGCCACCCGCTGCGGGAAATCGGTAATCAGCCCGGAAGCACCGGCGGCTGCGAACCGCCGTATATCCTCTTCTTCGTTTACGGTAAACAGGTTTACCGCGATCCCTTTTTTCACCAACGCAGTGATCTGTTCCTCATCTATCAGGGTGCTGCGTGCGTTGTATGTCGTGAATTCCAGATCACCCCAATTAAGCGGTTTATCTGAGTAGTAGCCGATCAGTGCCTGGATCTTGATGCCGGGATTTTTTGCCTGCACCTCTTTGAGCCAGTCATGATTAAACGAGGAGATGATGACCCGGTGGGTGTCGATCTTCAGGTTATCTATGATTTCCAGCACCTTGTCGACCACGGGGAAATCCTCCATGGGAGCGGGAAGGCGCTTCAGTTCCAGGTTGATGCGGAAGTTTGATTCCTGGGTGAAGATCAGTGCCTCCTCTACGGAGGGAACCTGTTCTCCTTGAAAGGCCTCCTGCTGCTGGGGGCTTATGGCCCCAGAGGCTATCTGCCCGAAGGGATCGGTTTTCACGAACCACGTGCCTGCATCGAGCGTGCGGATTTCGCGGAAGGTAAAGGTTGTGAAGGTCCACGGCGAGCGGTCCGGAAAACGCTCCTGAACGTCCGTGGTGCGGGTGAGGGAATCATCGTGGAACAGGATCAGATAGCCGTCGCCGGTAACGGCCACGTCGGTCTCCCACAGATCAGCGCCGGATGCAAAGGCAGCACCAGCTGCTGCCATCGTATTTTCCGGGGCAAGGCTGCGTGCCCCCCGGTGTGCAATATTCATGACCATGGTATCCCATCCCCTCCTGTACAATTTTATTTGAGGAATGCGTTGTCACATGCATGTTCTTCTGTCAATGCCAATCCGTGGTGACTACAGGGTCCATTCCAGGCCCAGTTCCATAAGCTTGCCAGGGGTCGGGTTTCCTGTTGTGGGGTCCCATCCCATCAGTGCATAATACATGTCGCGCATATCTTCGAAGGCCTGTCTGCTTACGCATCTGCCCTCGGTGGGCCCGTCCGGCAGCGGGTCGGCAAGTCTTTCCGGGAGATGATCGTCCTTACGGGTAAAGCCCCGCCTGGCATTGATCTGCCTCATCATGTTTATCCGGCGTTCTCCAACCTTCATGAGTTCCCACAGTGTGGTCTGCCATCCTGTCGTATACAGCAGGAGATCTTCAAGCTCGCGGTAGGTGTACAGGTTGCCGCATCCCCAGCAGAACATGCACAGGCACAGCGTATCCAGGGTGCTGTAGAAATACTGGGAGTACATGCTCATGCGGACCTTGTTCAGTCCCGTGGATGCAGGACCACCTTCGCCGAGGATGCCCAGTCCCTTGCTCAGGTCGCCTCCACCTGCCAGAAGCCAGTCATGCTCGGAAGACATGTGATCGGCGCCGATGGGGCAGACCGCATAGATCAGTGCCTGGCTGGGTTTGACCTGGGCCATGTGCGCCGCCAGCCCGTGGTTTTTTACATGGATGGCATATTTCCCGGTTTCTTCGCCGAAGTGCCGGATCGAAGCCTCGAAGCCTTCTGCCAGCACATCACCGATCCCAACTCTGCCGGCAACCTGTTCGATGAGCCATAACAGGCCGTCTGCATCGCCGAATGCAAGGCTTTTCCCATCTACTTTGTCCGGGGCAATCAGGCCGTTTTCCATGGACTCGAAGAGGTATGCTGCAAGTCCTCCCATGGTGATCGTGTCCAGGCCTGAGTTGTTGCACAGCTCATTTGCCTTTGCCACTGCCAAGGCATCGGTGATATCCAGGTTGGTCCCTAAAAGCCCCAGGGTTTCAAACTCCGGACCGCCCATTTTTTCGCTTACCAAATAGGGTTTTTCTGCCCTGACCTTTTTGCGGCACCCCACGACACAGCCGAAGCACGTAGTCTGGCCTGCGCCGATCTCCTGCTGGAAGGTTGCACCGTCAAGGGCCTTGTAGCCTTCATGACACCCCCGGGTATAGTTGTGGGTGCAGACGTTGCCGGCCTCGCTCTGAAAGGCAAGCACGCCCGGTGTGCCGTACTTGTTCAGGATTGTGGGGAAGCCTGCATCGGGCAGCCGCTGCACTGCCAGGCGCGCCAGATTTTTGAGACCTTCGGGATCGGCAAAAGCGAGCTTGTTTGCACCTCTGACTACAATTGCCCGGAGGTTTTTGCTGCCGAAAACAGCCCCCAGACCGGTACGGCCGGCAACATCGTGAAGGTCTGCCATGAGGCAGGCAAAGCGCACAAGCTTTTCGCCTGCCGGGCCGCACTGCAGGATGCTGACCTTTTTGCCGCCGATCTGGGAAACAAGGGCCTCGTA
>CAYRCP010000422.1:0-2429 GCA_964422755.1 uncultured Bacteriovoracaceae bacterium
GCAGGGTACTTATGTCGGTTATCGGCACGGAGACGAAAGACGGGGATCAACAGGAAGGTTCACTCGTAACGAGACCTGCAATAACAGAGAAATATCGGGATAAGGTCCGGATATTACTCGCCGAGGATTATCCAACGAATCAGCAGGTGGCCGTGAGATATCTGGAAAAAGCCGGTTACCAGGTTGATCTGGTCACAAATGGCCGCCAGGCAGTGGATGCGTGTAAACAAAAACGCTATGATCTTATTTTAATGGATATTCAGATGCCGATCATGGACGGTCTTGAAGCGACAAAAGAGATACGGGGCCTCGAGAAAAAGGGGAAAGACGAGACCGCACCGAACGAATCCGGAACAGGGATGAGAGTCCCCATTATAGCCATGACAGCTCATGACATAGATGAGTTCAGGCAGAGATGCCTTGAAATCGGCATGGATGACTTTGTAGCCAAGCCACTCAAGAGACAGGAACTTATCACAATGATTGATGCCCATCTGGGAGCAAGGATACTATTACCTCACGAAGCAGACCATAATCGAGAGTTTGGTGATGCGGGGAAAGAGGAAGGGTTCTTGCAAGAGGATATGCCCATCGATTTTCAAAGAGCCATGAAAGAATTCGAGGGTGACAGGACATTCCTGATGGATCTTCTCGATGAATTTATCAAAAACGTCAGTGTGCAGATTGAGTCAATACACAGTGCCATATCTCAAGGCGATGCCGATAAAGTGCGGGCAGAGGCGCATTCCATAAAAGGCGGCGCAGGTAATATCTGTGCATACAAATTGTCGGATACTGCTTTTGCGCTTGAAATGGCAGGAACTTCTGGTATGTTGAAGGAAGGTGAAGCAGTTCTTGAGAAGCTTGAGAAAGAGTTTCATCGCCTGGAGAACTACGCTGATGCTGACTAGAAGCACTCCAGGTATGGGCACTCTGAATGATTGTTGTTTTCTGAAATGTTTTTGTGGCTATCTCTGCTTTAAAAAAAGGATTTCCGAGGGAGCACCATGAAAACACTTGTTGTAGATGATGAGCTTGTCAGCAGGAAAAAGATGAACCTGATAATGAACGGTATCAGCGAGTGTGTGGCCGTTGATTGCGGGAATGATGCAATCGTTGCTTTTGAAAAGGCCTGGGAGAATCAGTCGCCGTTTGACCTCATTACCCTTGATATATTCATGCCCGAGATGGACGGCAAAGATGTGCTGAAAAAGATACGGCAGATCGAATCTGACAGAAATGTCCCCTGGGACAAGCGGGTAAAGATATTCATGGTGACTGCCCAGTCCGACAAGGACACCATCATTGACTGTGTGCAGGCGGGGTGTGATGATTTTATTACAAAACCCTTCGACAAGAGCACGATTATCAAGAAACTGGTGAAAACCGGCTCACTGGAAGACGCGGGTGAATTCGATGCTGCCGGAGGAACCCAATCTCCGCACGGCATCAGTCCTTCCGGGAAGAAGGATGGGATACTCAAGGATATTATTTCGCAGTTCAAACATGGAGAAATTGATCTGCCCTCACTTCCCCGAATCCAGGAGAAATACAGAGAACTGGTGGGTAAGGAGGCGAACCTTCAGGAGATTGCAGCGCTTTTGAAACAGGATGCAGCGATCTCGTCCAAGCTTATCAGTATCTCCAACTCTTCATACTATCGAGGGGTCGTGGAAAACAAAACCCTGGATCAGGCCATAGGGCGTCTTGGTCTGGATACTACCAAGCAGACAGTGAATGCCATCGCCAACCGGTCTCTCTATGTAACTGAAAATAAGAAATACACTGATATTATAGAGGGCCTGTGGGAGCATTCCCTCTCCAGTGCATATGCATCACAGCTTATTGCCGACAGCCTTAATCTGAACCTTCAAGACGATGCCTTTACCCTGGGGCTTTTCCACGATATCGGGAAGCTGATCCTTGTCCATGTGGTGGGAGAGATTGAGAAAAAGGCTGATACCGCTGAAGGAGTCGATGTTGTGGAACTGCTCGAAACCATGGATGCCTATCATGGACAGACCGGGTCCGCGCTCCTGACAAAGTGGGGGTTCTCCAAAGGATTCATCACCATGGCACTGTATCATGACGACTTACACGGTGCAGAAGAGGTCACGGATACTCTGAAGCTGGTTTATTGTGCAAATCTGCTGGTGAAGACCCTGGGATACGGTCAGACCCAGCCGCTGGATATCAACCTCGCCCAGGATGAAACAGTACGGGAACTGGGACTTGATGAATCGAAGATCTCAAAGATACAGCAGCAGGTAAAAGAACAGATGGACGAGTTGAAGAAGTATCTCGAATAACCCTCGATGCAATCCATGCAGACTGCCTCCTTAAGGGGCGGCTGTTGTGCATGGTACGTGGCCCTGAAGATTACCTGCTTGATCTTTTGATTTTTTCTCCATATCCCGTTATCATACCGG
>CAYRCP010000423.1:0-2425 GCA_964422755.1 uncultured Bacteriovoracaceae bacterium
ATCTTTACGTTTGGATCGTATCCGGGCAGGACACGTGCCGCATGATAGTCATACAGCAGTTTCCCGCCAAATTCGAGATAGAGCTTGTTGTTGAACCGATCTACCCTTTCCAGGATCGAACTCGTCTGCTCGGCAATATACCGCTCGTTATCAAAACCGATTTTTTCTCCCATGTTTCTCCTCTCTGAAATGTAGATAATCTGTACTATTTCAAACAAATATGTGGAGGCTGCAGAAACTCGTCACCACGGAATCACGACCTTTTAAAACCGGGAATACTATATACTATTGGAGATGTTTGGACAATGCCAACTCGGGGGAAAAAACAGGTTCGAGTCCCCAGGTCCAAAGATACAAAGGGCCACAAAGAGAAACTCCCAATGATGCTCCAAATCAATAAATGGCTCAGCCGCACTTTCCAACAACAATAACCTGTCACTCAACCGCGATGATCTTCAATACATCCATCGGGTTCATGCCATGGCGCCCTGCGCTGTCTTTGAGTTTTTCGCCTTCGCCCATCTCAATACCCTTTTCTTTCAGTCGCGTGCGGGCCGTTGAAATCTCGAGTCCCAGTTGTGCACATATCTCGACAAGGGTCTTGTTTCCGATGCCGGTCCCGGCGAATCTCTCCTCGATCATCTCAGCAGTGTACACGGTCTCTCCTGTATCAATGCCGACGTTTTCAAAAGGTTTTATGATGCGGTAGATCTCCATGGGTGAAATCTTGTTTTTCCGTGCGATCTCCTCCAGCGAATCGTCAACACGGGGAACCTCGATCCCTTCAGACTGCAGTGCATCCAGGGCACCGGACAGATCAATGTCCATCTTTTTTGCAAAACCCTTCAGGGACAGCATCTCTGCATGCCCGAACGGCGGCTCGTAGGCTTTCTCGACGATCCAGGACTCCTTGACAGACTCGTTGAATTTCAGAAAAGAACCCAGCGGCGGTATCTCAAGGGCTGCGCCGACAACCAGGAAAACAGCAAGAACACCTGCTATCGCCATCTCCCATGAAAGCCTGAACTTTTTATGCGTACGGTCTGTGAAATACCCCTTCAAAGGTTTCCAGTTCAGCCAGGTATGCACTATACCCGAGACAACAAACACAAGGCTCGAGACAATATGGATATTCCCCCACTGCGTTTTGGTCAGCCCTGCGAATGTCCAGTTCGTCCAGTATGCAATCCTGCCGGCCGGGGTAACGAAGAGAACAATCCCGGTTATTCCCATGATAATAAAACCCGCAAGGGTAAGTATGGATACAAAAGATCTCTTATTGAAGCCCTGGTTGGTCATACCAACTCCTTTTCGTGACGGATCTGCTGTATGGACACGCTAGACAAACTGCCGGGAATCAAGCAAGGGTATAACGTTTGTCCATCTCCTTGTTTTCACAACCTTACCGGCTCTTTTTACGGGCCTTGTCCTGGTACAGGGCCTCATCGGCCCGTTTGATAAGGGTGTCGGTATCTTCGATATTTTCATCCAGAGCAGAGGCGATGCCAAAGCTGAACTGCACCGGGATGGCCTGTTCCGACATCATCATGGGATGTTCGGCAAAGTATGTCTGCATTCGATCCATACATTTTGCTGCCTCATCGCGGTCTGTCTCAGGGAGTGTGAGCACAAATTCATCACCGGCAAAGCGTGCTATGACATCGCTTTCTCTGCTGAGCTCCATGAGAGCGGATGCCACGAAGATCAATATGTCATCCCCGCTGTCGTGCCCGTAATTATCGTTTATGCTCTTAAACCCGTCCAGATCGATAAACACCAGTGACAGCGGACTCTTGTAGCGTTTTGACCTGCCGAATTCCCTTTTTAAGGCCTTTTCCATTGCCCTGCGGTTCAAAAGCCCGGTCAGAGGATCCCTGAACGCCAGAGCCTTGATCTCTTCATGCGCCGCGACATTGGACAGGCAGATGGAAACAACCACCCCGAGCTGCTCGAGGAGGCTGGTGTCGATCTGCGGGGCGAACCGCTCTTTTGCAATATCAGCGAAGTTCAGACTCCCCGCAATTTCTCCGTCAAGGCTGATGGGCACAACGGCGATCGAATTAAAGAGATACCCCTGTCCGTCAGGCAGAAGCGGCTTGAAGCGGTACAGCTCCGTATTGTACAGACATGGCTTAGGGTTGGAGGCAACGATCTCCTCAAACTTCTCCTTTGCTATGAGCTTAAAATGCTTTCCCGGGATATGAGGCGATGCATACGACCGGATGAGCCTGGTCGCCCTGCTCGATACAATCATGGACATCCAGACATAGGGCACCATGAATTTATCCCGTATCTTGGTGAGCAGTTCCGCAAAAAAATCCTGGAAGTTGAGCGTGGCGAGCACACTCATCTCCACGTCAAAGAACTTTTGCGCAAGCTCCTCGTTTCCCTCTACCCTGGCAAGAAGCTCTTCGATGTCCCGCTG
>CAYRCP010000424.1:0-2425 GCA_964422755.1 uncultured Bacteriovoracaceae bacterium
ACGGCTACGGTCAGATCGGCGACAAGACAAATGAAGACAGGTGCAGGCCGGTGCTTGTGAGATGATGAAACGTATTTATGAAAAAAATACTCCTGACTACTCAGGGCAGGCAGGTGCCCTGAATTGGGGTGCTGTTAGACGCTCAGGTCTATGATCACTGCCACGCCCCTCCATTCTATCTCCCTCCTTTTTTCTTTTTGTCTTTTCCTAACAGCCTACAGCCTAACAGTCTTCAGTCTATCCGTCTGAGTAGTTACTTCGGATTTAAGGATACTCGTAGATTACAGCGAGGTGATTCGTTATATTAATCCCATTCCTGAATTTATCTGCACAACTCAATTATGAGAATTTACATTTATAGTATTAAGGGGTTATAAAGTATTCTTTTTTTTGGGGGAGATAGGCTTGAAATTGACAGGCTGTACGTTATTATTTGCGGATATCCTTGATTTTCGGGGGGAATAAATATGGTCAGGGACATCGATCGTCGCGATTTTCTCAAGATCGGGTTAAGCGGTGTCATTGCCGCGTCAGGTTACGGCATAAGCAAATATTTCGGAACAAATGCGTTCCTTTTCGATCACTTGCGCCCGGTTATCGATAAAAAGTCGGAAACTTTCTATAAAGGTATGGTCAATTATAACCGGATTACCAGAACCACCTGTTCGGGTAACTGCACCCAAGCCTGCGGATGGAACTCTTTTGTCGAGGGGAATACAATCATCAGGAGCGAGGCTGCGGCGGATTACGACCGGTTCGATCCGGTGGCGGGAAAAGCCTATCTGCCCCGGGGCTGCCTGCGCGGGGCCTCGTACATAGAATACATTTATGGTCCCACCAGGATCAAGACCCCGTTGATCCGCAACGGTCCCCGAGGCTCGGGGCTGTTCAGAAAGGCAACGTGGGACGAGGCCCTCGATCTCATCGCCGAGCGCTACATCGAACTGATTCGGGAAGACGGGCCGGAAGCCGTGGCCATGTTTTCTCCCATACCTGCCTTTACCTACATATCTGCGGCATGTTCGTACCGTCTCGGCAGGATCATGGGAGCAGCCGGCCCCATGTCTTTTTATGACTGGTACTGTGACTTGCCGGCAGGCGAGCCCGTAACCTGGGGGGTGCAGACCGAAGAAGCAGAGGAGTGGGACTGGGTAAACGGCAAGCTCATCCTTGTCTGGGGTTCCAACATCGCCGAGTCCAGGATGCCTGCGGCCCACTTTATCAATGAGGCAAAATACCGGGGAAGCAAGGTGATCTCCATCCTCACCGACTACAATGCCACCAGCAAGATGGCCAATGTGTCCGTAAGCCCAAAACCGGGCACGGACAGCGCCCTGGCACTGGGCATCATCAAAGAACTCATCGATAACAAGTGGCATGATGCACCCTACATCAAGACCTTTACCGACCTCCCGTTTCTCGTCAGGGCGGATACCGGAAAATTTCTGAGTGAAAACGATATGGCCGGAGGTGCAAGCAAATTCCGCTTCTATGTGTGGGACAGTGTTGCCGGCAAGCCGGTCCTGGCGCCGGGAACCATGGGGGATGACCGCGACACCCTTGACTGGGAATCGATCGGCGCCGATCCCGACCTGGACTACTCCGGTTCGGTGACCCTGGCATCCGGCGATTTCGTGGCGGTGGAGACCGTCTGGGTCCGGCTGAAGAAGATGTTAAACAGCGATTTTACCCTGGAGCAGGTAGCACAGATCACCGGCGTGGCCCCCGATGTGGTCAAGGGAATCGCCCGCGACCTGCACGAACTCAGTCCGGCCTGTATCGTGGAAGGCGGCGGCACAAATCACTGGTATCACAACGATCTGAGCAACCGGATCATGATCATGCTCATGGCCGTCACCGGTAATGTGGGTGTCAACGGGGGCGGGTTCCACCAGTATACCGGGCAGTACCGGGTATGGCTCTTTGGCATGGCCAAATATGTGCCGTTCCCCAAGAGCAAGGCGCTGAATACCACTCTCTTTATGTGGACACACATAGACAAGGAACTCTGGCGCATGGGCAAGACCTTCGAAGAGATGGTGACCGGGATCGAGCAGGGCAGCCTGACTGCTCTCCCCGATGGCAGCCCGGTCAGCACAGACCCGACCAATGAAATGGGCTACCGTCACTATCTTTTGATCAAGTCCCTGAGCCAGGGGAACATGCCGGTGTATCCTAAGCCACCTCAGAGGCTGCGGGCCATGCTGATCATGCGCGGCAATTTTCTCAATAACGCCAAAGGGGGCTACCGCCTGCTGGAATGGTTCAAAGATGACAAGAAGATGGAATTCGTGGTTACTGCAGACTTCCGCATGTCTACCACCACGCTCTATTCCGATGTGATTCTGCCAGCTGCGAGCTGGTATGAGAAGTATGAGATCGAAACCACTCCGCTGCACCCCTATTTTCAGCTGCAGCAGGAGGT
>CAYRCP010000425.1:0-2415 GCA_964422755.1 uncultured Bacteriovoracaceae bacterium
AGGACAGCAGCGCTTCGATTCCCACGCCGGCCCTGTTATTCGCCAGGCTTCAGTGCCGATGACATTATCTCAGGCAGGAGCGATCTCTCCGCCGGAGGGATCAAGGTGCCGAATCCTGGGGGGCATCTGAAGATTTTAAGTGATCGCAACCAATGCCTGAGGCAGACTTCGACAGAACGTCAATAAACTGTTGCACGCAAACGATCGATATGATTTATACCCTCACATAGTTTCGCTTTGCCCTGCTTAAATGCAAAGTGAAAGAGAGCGTGCCTCTTCTATCATAATGGCATGCATCACGTTTGGAGGCACCATGATCTTTGTAGACAGGCCGTACATCTCTGATCTTTTCAGACAGACAATCTTCAAGAACAGCTTTCCCGTGGTAAAGACCGATATTGCCAGAGAACTCGGTTTTGATGACAAGCCGTATTTTCTCGATCAGGACCAGGCAATTGAGCAGGTTCGTTCTGGTGAGGATATCCGGATATACACAACCTCGGAAAACACGATTGGCTGGATAGCACAGCATTTATCGTTTACCGATCTGCCTGAAAAAATCGGCCTGTTCAAAAACAAGGCAACGTTCAGGAATCTGATACAACCCATGTATCCTGATTTCTTTTTCCAGGAAGTAATGTTGAGAAACCTCGACACTCTTGATATCGAGAACATCCCCCTGCCTTTTATCATCAAGCCCGCTGTCGGATTCTTCAGCATGGCTGTCTACAAGGTGAGCCATGCCGATGAGTGGGAGAGCATAAAAGAATCCATCAAGGCGGAGATACAGCGCGTGCAGGATCTGTATCCTACTGAAGTCATGGACACCTCTTCGTTCATCATCGAGCAGTGTATCGAAGGTGATGAGTTTGCCATCGATGCGTACTATGATGCAGCAGGTGAGCCGGTCATTCTCAATATCTACAACCATATCTTTTCCAGCGACACGGACGTAAGCGACCGCGTGTATATCTCGTCAAAGGAAATCATTGAAGACAACATCGATCAATTCAGGGATTTTTTGAGCAGGATCGGCCAGCTCTCCGGGGTGAAAAACTTCCCGGTCCATGTGGAGATCCGTCGTGACAGCAGCGGACTGGTATGCCCCATCGAGATCAACCCCATGCGGTTTGGCGGGTGGTGTACAACTGCAGATATGACCTGGTACGCATATGGTTTTAATGCTTATGAATATTACTTCTCTCAGCAGCGCCCGGACTGGCCGGCTCTTTTGAAAGAGAAAGCCGGCAAGCTCTACAGTATTATCGTGCTGGATAATTCCACCGGAGTTGATGAAGACAACATCACTGCCTTTGACTATGAAGGCCTGCTTGCAAAATTCGATACCCCCCTGGACTTGAGGAGAATAGACTATAAACTCTACCCGGTATTCGGTTTTTTGTTTACAGAAACGAAAAAAGAGTGTTTTTCGGAAATACAAAAGGTCCTCAGCTCGGATTTAAGAGAATACATCACCTATATCGAATAAGATGGCATCCGATTATCAGGTCCTGCCATGTTATATAAAACCAACTTTGGAGAGAGAATATGAGCAACTTGAATTTTGACGAAGGAACAGCACGTCTCCAACGGGCATTGACCCTGTGTCACGATCTGGTGGTTCGGCGCAGTGCCGTGCTCCAGGCGCTTAATCTTCGCACGGGTGAGCGGGTTCTGGAGGTTGGCTGCGGCGGTGGATCCTGGGCCTATGAGGCAGCACAGTTCGTGGGATCTAAAGGCTGCGTATGCGCCACAGACATCAGCGACGCCCAGATTGCCGCTGCAAAAGAATGCTGCGCCGATTGTTCGTGCGTGAACTGCCGTGTTGCAGATCTTACAGACCTTCCGTTTGATGAAGGATCATTCGATGTAGCCTTCTGCTCACAGGTGATGGAGTATGTGCCCAGCCTGGATGAGTCCCTTCAAGAGATCCACCGTGTGCTTCGGCCCGGAGGACGACTGATTATCCTGGACACGAACTGGAGTTCCCTGGTGTGGTATTCCGCTGATCCCGAGCGGATGAAAAAGGTCCTGTCAGGATGGGACAGCCATGCCACCTACCCTGATCTGCCCGCCATACTGCAGTCCAGACTCATAAAGTTCGGCTTGCAGCCGCTTCGACAGAGTGCTGTTCCCATCGTCAATATGTCGTACAATGAGAGCAGCTTTTCCTACTGGATCGCGAGAATGATCAAACGATATCTCACTACCCAGAAAACGGTTGAGTCGAGTATCGTGGATGCATGGCTCGATGAATTTGACGAGCTCGAGAAAGAACACAGCTATTTTTTCAGCTCCACCCCGATTTTGACCGAGGCGATAAAGGTTTGATGATATAAAAAATCTCCCGGGGATCAAGATCTCAGACACAAAGAGTAAAAGAATCAGGACTTGGGGCGCAGGATCTCAGGGCCA
>CAYRCP010000426.1:0-2413 GCA_964422755.1 uncultured Bacteriovoracaceae bacterium
GGCCATCCTGCTTCGCCTTTGGCTACGCAGGACAAGAAGGCACAAAGGCACAAAGGCACAAAGTGTAGGAGCGGCTTTCAGCCGCGGGCATTTTATCAATGAAAAATTCGCAATCTTTTTTACCTATGTCCTGACCTATTCACCTATTCATTCATTAACCTTGTACCTTAGTAACTACTCAGGTAGGAAGGTGCCCTGAAAGAAATGTCCTTGGGGTGCTAAAGACTGAAGGCTGTTAGGAAAAGCAAGAATATGGAACACTTTGAAGCCATGTTTGATGCGAAGGTTTGCTGTTTCTTCGCCAAAGTACGGAAAAACGTGCTTTGGCGACTACTTCAGCCTTCAGCCTAAACAGCTTCAGCCTGACTACGTGAGTAGTTACGTACCTTAAACCTTTGACACGATGCCGAGACAAGCAGGGAAAAGGCAATGAAACCTGCATTAAATCCTGTATGCATCTACTCTGGCACTTGAATCATAAGCTTTCTTGCAAAAAAACTTTGTGCCTTTGTGCCTGAGGTCATGAACCCCAAGTCCTGCAAAAAAGCTTTGTGCCTGGAATGCCGTTCCCTGATCTCGTCAAAATCACTTTTCAGTGGAACTTCTTCGTTTCATAGGTATACTGATAGGTATGAATACCGTACGAATCAGCAGCTGGAACGAGTTGCAGGAAGAACTCTTTGACGATGCGTGGAATGCGGAGATCGGCCGGTTCCGCTCCCGTAACGCCTTTCGCGGGCTCTCTAATGAAGACTACAAGCTGGAGACCACCCTCATGCGCCTGGGGGGAGACTATGCCGAGCTCGAGCATCACATCCTGCGCAACTTCAGCAAGTATGCCCACCGCGATGTGGTTCAGACCGACTCGGTGTGGCACTGGCTCTCGGTGGCCCAGCACTACGGCCTGCCCACCCGGCTCATGGACTGGACGTATTCCCCCTTTGTGGCCATGCACTTTGCCACCGCCAACATCGAGCGTTTCGACAATGATGGGGTCATCTGGGCGGTAAACTATCTCAAAGTGCATAAGCTTCTGCCCGATAATCTGCGCAATGCCCTCGACGGGGAAGGAGCCAATGTCTTTACCGTAAAGATGCTTACGGAAACCATGGAATCATTGCATGAGCTGGACACGCTGGAACAGAGGGATTTTGTAATCTTCTTCGAGCCGCCATCCATCGACGACCGGATCGTCAACCAGTTCGCGTTTTTTTCGGTCATCTCCAACCCGACCCTGGTGCTGGACAACTGGCTGATGAAACACCCGGATGTCTGGCGAAAGATCATCATTCCCAAAGAACTCAAATGGGAGATTCGCGACAAGCTCGACCAGGGCAATGTCACCGAGCGGGTGCTGTTCCCCGGCCTGGACGGTCTCAGCCACTGGCTGAAACGGCACTACAGCCCCAGGATATGATGGAATGCGAGCCAGTCAGCACGAGAACCCAGGCAGAACTGGACTTGGGGCTCTAGATCCCAGGCAGGACGAGCAAGAAAGATCGATATTTCAGGCAGGACAGGACTTCGGACTCAAGATCTGAGGCAGAAGGCGGGAAGTTGAAAACGAAGCCGGGTGCCCAGTGCCTTTTTCTTCGTTGTTGTCCTTCTGGTTGGATCGATGATAGATCGGACAGGAAGGCGTTTGCGCGATGATGAACTGTTATTTTTCATGAAACGGGCATACTGTTTACGATTTGGAGTAGATGGTTATCCGGTAAGTGATTGCGAGGGGAACAGGAGGATACATGATGCAACCCAATCCAACAAATGAACAACTCAGGAAACGGGTGCGTGAGCTGGAACACGAATCCCGACTGCGTAAAAAGGCTGAAGACACATTGAGCCGATATGAAATGATCATATCCACGGTGAATGATCCCATGTCGTTCGTTGACAGGGACTATATTTATCGAACTGTCAACGATGCATATGCAAGAGTCTTCGAGCGGTCCCGTGAAGAGATTATCGGCCGCAGTGTGGCTGATCTTCTGGGCAGGGATGTGTTTGAAGAGAAGGTCAGAAAGCATATTGACGACTGCCTTGGAGGTGAAGAAGTACACTACGAGGAGTGGTTCGATTATCCGTCCTGGGGGCGTCGGTATGTGATCATGAGCTATTACCCATTCTACGAAAATGGCGGAACCATCACCGGGATTGCGGTAACGGCATCGGATATCACCGAACACAAATTGACAGAGGATGCACTGCGCAAATACGAACTCATCATATCCACGGTAAACGATCCCATGTCGTTTGTTGATAAAAACTATATCTATCAGGCAGTCAATGATGCCTATGTGAACATCTTCCAAAAATCCCGGAAAGAAATAATCGGCCACAGTGTGCAAGATCTTCTGGGCCGGGATGTGTTTGAGCACAAGATCAAGAAGCACATTGACGATTGCCTGACCGG
>CAYRCP010000427.1:0-2410 GCA_964422755.1 uncultured Bacteriovoracaceae bacterium
TGAGAACAATACACCCAAGAGGAGATAACAGCCATGAGAATGTACGTTGCATTCGATGATACCGACAACATTGATTCCGATTTCGGGACAGGAAAACTGACCCGATGGTTTGAAAGTGATCTGCCCGAAGCATGCCGTCTGTGGGGCGTAGTAAGACAGCAGTTACCGGTTATGGACGAGATTCCCTACACGTCGCACAACTCTTCGGCTTGTGCCATTATTGAGACACCAGACTATTCTGTTCTCAACGAACTCATTGAGCGAGCAATCAAGCATGTAAAAAAACACGCGGCCCCAGGCAGTG
Organism: uncultured Bacteriovoracaceae bacterium; assembly: GCA_964422755.1. GTDB lineage: Bacteria > Desulfobacterota > Desulfomonilia > UBA1062 > UBA1062 > DSAD01. The sequence continues at coordinate 305 of CAYRCP010000427.1, forward strand.
ACCCGGGTGTCTGTGTTGCATGCGAAGACGATCCTGCTCTTGACGGGCTCATGGAATTTGCGCTGAAGTGTTCAAAACAAGTGGTGACGCAGAAAGAGGCGCTGAGTGCTTGTGCATGCATCCATCTTTCCGGACATGGCGGAACCAACGACGGGATCATCGGAGCAGCTGCAGGCGTGGGTTTGTGCGCATATGGCAGAAGCGGCAGATTCATCGAATACAGCGGGCTGCGTGATTTCCCCTCACAGGTAAGGGTTTCCGAGTTGGAATCCCGCGGCATCCAGGTAATCTCCATCGACCGCGACGCCCTCACCCCTACCCCCCAGGACATTGTCGATACCCAGGGATGGCTCAGGCCCCGATTATGGGAAGGCAACGTATTATTGCCAGTGGCCAAAAACGGCAACCAGACATGGGAAACACTGGCAAGGAAACACACAAAAAAGGAGTGATGAATCATGGCAGGAACAATCTTTTACCGTGAGCGGAGGAAAGTAGGCGACGGAGAGAAAAAACCCCGTTATCATCTGGTAGCATCGGCAGGCACAGACATGAAGATTCATGCAAAACATGTCCGCAAAAGCGAACTGGCCCAGATAGCGGAAAAGCTCGGCGCCGAACTCGTGGAACTCAAGGGCGGCGACAAAAAGATGAAGTAAACGATCAATTCTGATCTGATACGAAAATATGTATCAACCGCCTCCCGCAGTCGCCTTGTGACGCGCGGGAGGTTTTTTTTGAAGATAATTCTGCTTTACGTTGCGGACATCTTCATAACATTACAAAAATCCTCCGGCACCTCAGATTGACATTGCCCAGCAAAGGCTTATACTAGAAAATGCACTCGCAATTTTATATCCAGACAAGAGGAGGACATTCATGCCGGGAAAAATATTTTATCGCCGCCGTCAGAAAATCAAGGATGGAGAAAAAAAACCCCAGTTCAACCTTGTAGCCGTGGCCGGGGTTGAGTTGAAGATGTTTGCCAAGCACCTGCGCAAGAGCGAGCTTGAACAGATCGCCTCAGAACTTGGTGCCGAGATGGTGGAGCTCAAACGTGGCGACAAACAGGAAGAGGAAATAGAAGTCTAAGGCACCTGAGAAAATCAATTATTAGAGGTGAATATATGGCACTGGTGCGAGATAAAGACGGAAAAAGGCTGCATGTCAAGAGCCAGCTCATGGGAGAGAGCCTTATCGGCAAAGATCTTGTGGACGAAATGAAACTTGCACCCCAGACACGACTTTTCCCCGATGTTGACGTCATCAAGATTGGTGGGCAATCCATCTGCGATCTGGGAGACAAGGCACTGCCGTCGGTTGTCAGAGAGATCGTGGCAAACAAGGAAAAACACAAGATGCTCTTCACCACCGGCGGCGGAACCAGAAGCCGCCACATCTACAGTATCGGGCTCGAGCTCGGTATGCCCACGGGCATTATCGCAAAATTCGGCAGCACGATCTCGGAGCAGAACGCGCTGCTCATTGCTACCCTCCTGTCACCCTGGGGCGGCGTGAAGATCGGCCATGATGACGTGGTCAAACTGCACACCTATTTTGCCACTGAATGCATCCCCATCATGCATGGCATGCCCCCGTACGATTACTTTGCCATGCCGGTCAAGGGGCGCATCCCGCCGCACCGCACCGACGTAGGCACGATCATCCTTGCCGATCTTATCGGTGCACGGTCCTGTATCTTTGTAAAGGACGAGGACGGGCTCTACACCGACGACCCGAAGAAAAACCCGGATGTCGAATTTATCAGCGAGATCGGAGCGAAAGAACTCATCGAGCGGGATCTCAACGACCTGATCATCGAGCGGCCCTGCATCGAGATCCTTCAGAATTCCGAGGTGCTCGACAAGATCCAGATTATCAACGGGACCAAACACGGAAATATCACCAGGGCCCTGGCCGGAGAACATGTCGGCACCATAATCTATAAGGATTGATAACATTGCGAGCCCCTATTCGGGGGCTCGCAATTATACCCTGCTCAAAATGGTTCCCGGGGCTCCTAAGGAAACAACAGCTGTCACCTAAGAACTTTAGTGTAGCAATCTCGATCATCATAGGTACCATGAGATTGCTTCGCTCACGCTC
>CAYRCP010000428.1:0-2399 GCA_964422755.1 uncultured Bacteriovoracaceae bacterium
AAACAATACCTTGCCCTATTCAGGCTGCGAGTGTTCCCCCGAGTGATCGGGCTGCATACATAAGGGCCTGATCCGACTTCACGGAAGCCGGCTTCGAGCAAGTTGTTTTTACAGAAAATAAACTTGACATATGACTAGGCAGTCATTATATGACCCATGAGTCATATAATGACTTATCAGTTTTTTAAGGTGGCATCTATGCAGGACCAGAGGAAAACACGCAGAGAGATCCTTGATGAAATGACGAGGAAGCTCATCCAGGATGCAGCCTTGGGAACCCTCCTTGAAGGTGGTGTCGAAGGCTTTACCATGGACCGTGTTGCAATGAAGGCGGGGGTTGCCAAGGGAACACTGTACCTGCACTTTAAAGACAAGGAAGATCTGCTCATAGAGGCAATAGATAAAGGCTTCGAACCTTTCTTCAGCATAGCGGAAACCATCCTTGATGGTGAACAGAGCCCTGAGATAAAAATTGAGGTCTTCGCATTGGAGGGGTTCCGATTTTTTGAACAGCAGCGCCAGTTATTCAATATCGTCATGCGAGCCAAGGAATTGAAAAAAAGACATGCCACGGATGATGAAGACGCTCTGTATTGGAATCTTGTCAACAAACTGTCTCAGGTACTCGATGATGGAATACAAAAAGGGTTATTCAAATCCCTTGACACCATGAAAGTTGCCGGCATGTTCCTCGATGCCCAGGGTGCGCTGATTCTCCAGCATCTTGCAGGCAAGAGCACGAGTAATGCCAAGGAACATGTCAAGCTGGTCATGGATGTATTCCTGAACGGCATCCGGGCATAACAACCATAGACAATCAAACATCCTTGAAAGTGAGGCCCTAAAAACAATGTCAAAGCAAATTCCCCTAACTCTCTATTGTTGCCTGGCAATAGGTATCATATTGAGCGGCTGTGCCAGCACCACTGCCGTACAAAAAGAGGTCTCTGCGGTCCGGCAGCAGGCTTTTTCCCAATGGCAGGCAGCAAAGGAGAGCACGAATCAGGAAGCAACGGTCATTGGCGGCCCTCTCTCCCTCGATGGGGCCATTGTAAGCGCGCTTTCCAACAACCGCGCTCTTCAGGTGGTCCTGGAAGAAAACAATGTCGCCAAAGGACGCATCATCGAGGCCTATCAGGGGGTGCTGCCCACCGTATCCATAAACGGCTCGTATACCCGGCAGGATAAAGACTCCGAGACCTATGAGGGAACTGCCTACCCGCTCGGACAGAAGAACAACTACGCAGGCACGCTTTCCGTGACCCAGCCCCTCTACAGCGGTGCCGCATCAGCTGCCCTCAAGGCTTCTCGCTACTACGACGCCCTGGCAAACGAGCAGGTGCGGCTTGCAGTGCAGAACACGATCTTCTCCACTATACAGTCGTACTACAAGGTCCTCCTTGCCCACGAGCAACTCGGCGTCACAAAGGTCTATGCCGAGCTGGCAGAATCGCACCTCAAGGATGTGCAGACAAAACGCAAGTACGGTACCGCATCCGACTTCAATGTGCTGCGCTCCCAGGTGGAACTTTCCAATGCACGCTCCGACATGATCCGCTATCAGAACGATCTCCACACGGCTCGCACCAGTCTGCTCAAAACCATGGGCATCTCCCAGGAAAACCGGATGGAGCTGAGCGACAGCCTCGGCTACGAACCCCTCAGCGCCAACGAGGAAGATGCCATCAAAGCAGCCTTTGCCAACCGGCCGGACCTTGCGGCTGCCATCCTCGGCGAGAAACTGCAGGCTGAATCGCTCAATGCGGCAAAGAGCGAATACTGGCCGTCCGTGGATGCCTTTTACAACCACACCCTGGGAAATCCCGATCCATACCTTGCCGTCAACGATGACTGGGACGATGCATGGACAGCCGGCATCAAGGTGAGTGTCCCGATATTCAAGGGCCTCGGCCGCACGGGCCGCATGATCCAGCAGAAGGCCGAGCTGAAGAAACGCCAGATCGAACTGCTCGACACGCAGGAAAAAGCCCTGTTCGAGGTGCGCAACGCCATCCTGTCTTTGCAGGATGCAACCAAACTGGTGGAAACCCAGAGACTGTCTCTCGATCAGGCCAGAGAAGGGCTGCGCATAGCAGAGGTGGGATACCGTGAGGGGTCCATCGATCAGGTCTCGGTGCTCGATGCACGGGCAGCACTGACCAGGGCACAGCTTGTCTACTACCAGAGCCTCTACGATCACTCCCTCGCCCGGGTGAATCTCGAACGGGTCAAGGGAACACTTGAGCATACAACCACGAAAGAGAAGGCGCAGTAATATGAAGATAGCAGATTTTTCCATCAGAAGACCGGTCACCACGCTCACCATCACGGCAGCTGTTATCATTTTCGGGCTCATCGCCTTTATGGGCATGGGTATCGACCTGTTCCCCGAGGTGGAC
>CAYRCP010000429.1:0-2392 GCA_964422755.1 uncultured Bacteriovoracaceae bacterium
ACAAGTTTATCGAGAACAAGAAAAAAGAGTGGGATGCCTTCAGGATCCATGTGAGTCAGTTTGAGATAGATAATTATCTGCCTATACTGTAGGCGCACGAGATAAAAGGCAATCCGCCGGCCGGGACATGGTTCAATCAATGCCCGGCCGGTATCCACAACTCATATACCGATAACACCAAGACCGGGAGGGTTCATGGGTGAATGATGAAAAAAGAACGGCTGTTCTCGTATTAGAAGATGGATCATCCTATCTTGGACACACTTTTGCCGGTGACGGCGAGACCTGCGGCGAGGTTGTATTCAATACGGGCATGACCGGATATCAGGAGGTGATCACCGATCCCTCATACAAAGGCCAGCTTTTAGTCATGACCTATCCGCTCATCGGGAATTACGGCATCAATGACGAGGATATGGAATCATCTGCCATCCATATGGAAGGACTCATCGTACGTGAGTATCAGAGCCTGCCGAGCAATTGGCGTTCCAAAAAGACCCTGAAAGAGTTTCTGGAGGAACAGGGTAAAATAGGGATCGAGGGTATTGATACCAGGGCTGTGACACGACGTATTCGAACACGCGGCGCCATGCGCGGTATTGTTTCCACCAGAGGCAGCGACATAAAAAAGCTCCTTGAACAGGTTCTTTCATATCCCGGACTCGTCGGGCAGGATCTGGTTCAGTATGTAACCGGCCCAGAACCATATCTGTGGAAGAAGGGCAGGCCTGTTTCCATCAAGGGGTTTGATGGGAAAAAGGCCTGTCACCGGGTGGTGGTTCTCGACTGCGGCGTAAAGTGGGGCATACTGAGAAACCTCGAAAATGCCGGATGCGAGGTCATTGTTGTCCCGGCACGGACAAACGCTCAGGATATCCTGTCTTTTCATCCCGACGGCGTTTTGCTCTCCAACGGCCCCGGTGACCCGGCGCCGCTCACCTATGCGGTGGACACCGTGAAAGCACTCCTGGGCAAACTTCCCATTTTCGGCATCTGCCTTGGTCATCAGATACTCGGTCAGGCCCTGGGCGGAAAAACCGGGAAACTCAAATTCGGGCACCACGGTGTCAATCAGCCGGTAAAGAATCTGCAAACAGGAAGGGTTGAGATCACCTCGCAAAATCATGGTTTTGTGGTGATAACCGGGACCTTGCCGGAAGAGACCCGGACGACCCACATAAATCTCAATGATGATACCTTAGAGGGGCTCTACTACCCATCGCTGAATGCATTCAGCGTTCAGTATCACCCTGAAGCATCTCCGGGACCAATGGATGCGCATTATCTCTTTGATGAATTTGTCCGCATGATGGATCGGCATTCCGGCAAAAGTATGGCATGAAGAACTGCCGGTAACGAGTAACGAAACAATCAAGAGGGAAAAACTATCCGGGGATACGACATGAAAAGAGGCAATCATGCATAAATTGTTAAATCGCCTTATCCGAACAATGCACAGCTGGTACGTCTATATCGGGAGAGATCCGGCAAAACTCCCGGAGCGCTCCATAACCCTCTTTCCTGTTCAAAAAGACGTTGTGTGCTGCGGCCTGGCAGGCCTCGTAGTCATCAAGTCACCCCACACGTCGGGTAAAAAAGATGTTTATTCAAGCCTTTCCGGATATTTTGCGCAAATCAGCTGCAATTCCCTGGATACGGTTCTGTCCGGAAACACCCCGCCTGACGAGTATCTGTGCCCTGAAGCACTGGGCTGCTTTGAGCAGGAACTTTACCTGCTGAAACAGGATCCGCTGGCACAGCGGGAGATGTTCCATGAAACGAGCCTTGATCGGATCGAGGCGCTGGCATCTCAGATGGGAATATTTATTGACGAGCAGGAAGGATTCATGGAGGAGCATGCCGTTCGTCTCTCCACAAAGGAAATGGAGAAGATGTCGCAATCGCTCATTTCGCTCAAAGATATCCTGTGGGCGCTCGGTGAAGATCTTCTGGGGAATCAAGGGAAAATACTGAAACTGGCAGATCGCGAAACAATCATTTCTCCCGTAGCATTTGAGCGGTATCAACGGATTAACTTTACCCTCAATACCCTTGACCGGCTGGAGGTAAGGGGGAGGGACTCCTGTGGACTGCAGGTGGCATTGGCGTTCAATGAAACCACAACGTTCGAAGACATCCTGGACGGGATTAAAAAAGACGGGCTCATGGAAGAATTCCAGGAGCGCTGTACCCCGGGAGATTTGTGGGACAGAGCTATTCTCCTGTCTCCGGGTTCGCTCACCTTTACCTACAAAACCGCTCTTGTTACCGGAGATCTGGGAGACAATACCAAAAAACTGAGAAAATCGATTGGATGTGATGCTATCCTTCATAAGGTGCTGGACTACGCAAATGATTCACAGGTGTACCTGTCCCATACGAGATGGGCATC
>CAYRCP010000430.1:0-2385 GCA_964422755.1 uncultured Bacteriovoracaceae bacterium
AGAAAGGCCAAGAGAATCCTTTCAACCGCTATCCAGCGATACTCTGCAGATGTGGTAAGCGCTCGAACCGTCTCCGTCGTTAACCTGCCCGGGGAAGAGATGAAGGGCAGGATCATCGGCAGAGAGGGGCGGAATATCAGGTCCATCGAGGCTGTCACCGGCGTAGACCTCATCATAGACGATACCCCCGATGCCGTGATCGTATCGAGCTTTGATCCCATAAAACGGGAGATTGCCAGGCTGTCTCTCGAGACTCTGGTCATAGACGGCAGGATCCATCCTTCCAGGATCGAGGAAGTTGTCGATAAAGTGACCAAAGAGGTGAACGAGGGTGTCCTGGAAGCAGGGCAGCAGGCAACGTTCGATGTCAGTGTACACGGGATCAGTCCCGAACTCATAAAGCTGGTGGGAAGACTCAAGTACCGCACGAGTTTCTCGCAGAATGTATACCAGCATTCCTTGGAGGTAGCACATCTTTGCGGTATTATTGCCGCCGAGTTAGGGGTAAACCAGAAGATAGCCAAGAGAATAGGGCTATTGCATGATATCGGCAAGGCCGTTGACCATGAAGTTGAAGGATCCCACGCCATTATCGGCGCCGAGCTTGCAAAACGGCACGGCGAATCCAATAAGGTCGTTGACGCCATCGCATCACATCACAACGAGGCAGAGGTCAATTCAGTGTACGGATTCCTGGTGCAGGCCGCCGACTCTCTTTCCGCTGCACGTCCTGGAGCACGGCGCGAGATGCTCGAAAATTACGTCAAGAGGCTTACCGACCTGGAGGGCATAGCGAATGCATTTCAGGGTGTGTCAAAGGCCTATGCGGTTCAGGCAGGCAGAGAGGTGCGGGTCATGGTTGATGTGGAAAAGATCAATGATGAAGATGCCAACCTCCTGGCAAAAGATATCACCAAACAGATTGAGGAAAAACTCACGTATCCCGGGCAGATCCGGGTTGTGGTGATCCGTGAAAGTCGTGCTGTCAGGTATGCAAAGTAAAATGAGCAAAAGATCGAGGAGGACCCAGATGTGTTAGAACAACAAGTGCGTGAACTCAAACGCGGCATTGTAGACATTGTTTCTGAAGAAGAGTTTCTTGCAAAGCTGAAAAAGGGAAGGCCTCTCAGGGTAAAGGTGGGGTTCGATCCGACGGCTCCGGATATACACCTGGGTCATACGGTGGTGTTGCAGAAGATGAGACAATTCCAGGATGCAGGCCACGATGTGATCTGTCTTATCGGGGATTTCACCGGGATGATCGGTGATCCTTCAGGGAGAAGTGCGACACGTCCCCCCTTGACCAGGGAAGACGTGCTCGAGAATGCCAAAACCTACCAGGAGCAGGTCATCAAGATACTCGATCCGGAGCGCACTACCATGGCATTCAATTCACAATGGATGGATAATATGGTGGTATCTGAATTCATCAAGCTGACCTCTGTGCAGACGGTAGCGCGCATACTGGAGCGGGATGATTTCAAGAAACGCTTCACGAACCAACATCCCATAAGCATCCATGAGTTCCTCTATCCCTTTATCCAGGGCTATGATTCCGTTGCCCTGAATGCCGATATCGAGCTGGGCGGGACAGACCAGATATTTAATCTCCTCATGGGCAGAGATGTCCAGAAGGCATACGGCATGGAGCCCCAGGTGGTTATGACCCTGCCGCTTCTCGAAGGAACCGACGGCATTCAGAAGATGAGCAAGTCCTATAACAATTATATAGGGGTCGATGATGAACCCTCCGATATGTTTGGTAAGGTCATGTCCATATCCGATGAACTCATGTGGAAGTATTATGAACTGCTCAGTTCATTGACGCTGCCCGAGATCGAAGCCAAGAGGCAAGAGGTGGACAGTGGTGCCCTGCACCCCATGGATGCGAAGATGAAGCTTGCCCACGAGATGGTTGAACGATTCCATGGCACGGGCGATGCGGATGCTGCCCATGGGTCCTTCGCGAAGGTTTTTCAATCCAGGTCATTACCTGATGACATGCCGCAGGTGTCCTTGGCAATGGAGAAACCATGGATCTGTTCTGTTCTCAAGGAATCGGGACTGGTAAAAGGTACGTCAGAGGCAAAACGCCTTGTCGGTCAGGGGGCGGTGAAGATCGATGATGAAAAGATCACGGATCAAGAATATGTCCTGGCAAAGGGGACCTATATTATAAAGGTTGGGAAAAGGCGTTTTGCTCAGGTAGAACTCAAGTAGTTTACCGGGGACACAAGGTAAAATATGGTGTAGGTGGATAGATATAACTCAATGAAAATCTATCTAATATTTTCTTTAAAGTATCTCGGTTTAGTGCTTGACATAGCCATTGTTTTACCGTAGAAGGTGCATGCTCTTTAACAATGAAAAAACATTGAAAACGAC
>CAYRCP010000431.1:0-2383 GCA_964422755.1 uncultured Bacteriovoracaceae bacterium
GGTTCTTTCTGATTTTTCGGAAATCTATCTTCTTAACGCCTGTCTTGGGAATCTCGTCGACAATGACATAACGATCAGGCAGGGAGAATTTGGGTATCTCTCCTGAGTCTGCAAACTTTCGCATAAAGGCCTTGATCTTTTCTTCTGTAAGCGTATCGACGCTCTCGGGTTTTACCACAGCGAGTACAACCGGCCGTTCACCCCATTTCTCACTGGGAACACCTACTACAGCTACATCCTGTATTCCTTTATGTCTCCGGACAAGGTTCTCGATCTTCAAAGCGGATATCCACTCGCCACCGCTCTTGATAATGTCTTTGACCCGTTCGGTGACATGCAGGTATCCCTCGGGATCGATATATCCAAGATCGGCACTGTAGAGCCATCCATTTCGCCACAGATCACGCGATTTCTTCGGATCGTTATAATAACCCTTTGTAAGCCACGGTGCCCGCATGACTATTTCCCCGACAGAATGTCCGTCATGGGGATGCGGATGCCCCAGAGGATCCACCACCTCGAGCTCCACCAGGGGCGCAGCTAATCCGGCAGAAGTCACCATATCGAGTTTCTTCTCAATATCGGATTCATCGAGATTCGGCTTGGGATTTGCCACCGAGATCAACGGGCAGGTTTCCGACATACCAAAGGCAGAGACCACCTCCAGACCGCGTTCCATTGCAGTCTTGGCTAGTCCTCTGTCAAGATGTGCACCAACAATGAGAAGCTTGCAGTTGGAAAGATCCACATCGGCCGATTGCGGATGAGAAAGCATCATGTGAAGAACAGTGGGGATACACACAGAAAAGGTAATACCATGCTCCTTAAAAATTCTCAGAATATTGTCAGGATCATATTTACCTGAGTATACCTGCTTTACTCCCAGCATAGTTGCCAGATACGGCATTCCCCAGCCATGTTCACTCCACATGGTTGCCAGGGGCAGAAACACATCATCGGATTCGAACCGGACATTGGAACTGAATGAACTCAAGGAGATTGCAAGAGACAGGGTCTGGAGCACTATCTGTCGATGGGAGAAAAACACCCCTTTGGGCAATCCGGTGGTACCTGCCGTATAGTAAAGGGTAGCGGTAGTATTCTCATCCATATCCTTAAAGTCATATGATCTGAATGCCTCATTGAGCATTGTCTCATATTGTGCCGCGACGCTCAGTGATGTCTCGCATTTCACGTCATCATCACAGATCAACACGATTTTTTCCACAGCTGAAAGGGAATCCTCAATCTTTTCAAGGATCGGCAGAAAATCAGCGTGCACGAGCAGGACCTTTGGCCTGGCATGAGTTATGGTATATTCCAGCTCCTCCAGCGCAAATCTCCAGTTGAACATGGCCAGTGTTGCTCCCATCATTGGTACGGCAAAATAACTCTCTAAAAAGCGGTGGGAGTTATAATCCATCACCCCCACGATGTCTCCGGATTTTACCCCGAGGGCATCAAGCCCGCTTGCAAGGCGATTGATACGCTCAAAAAGCGTGGTGTAGGTAAATCGAGTATTATCCCGGTATATAATCTCCTGATTTTTGGCATACCGCATCGGCGTATTCAGAAGCTTTTTAATGATCAATGGATATTCGTAATGATTACCCTTGGTTAAAGGGAGCTGATTCATAATATACTCCTTTTTCATGAGAGTTAAACAATATTAATAGCATGTAGCAGTTTTTTATCAATAGGCGAATTCCTACAAGATCTGAAAATAATGAATTCCGGACATGTGCTGACGGTTGTCGTTTGCCCTATAAAATTGGTGAGTAAGGAGACTTGGGGAGCAAGAACCTAGGCAGGACGAGCCTGTTAGCTCGAGATCTCAGGCAGGACAAGATTTGGGGCTCAGGATCTTAGGCACCAGGCTTCGTTTTCAACTACGCCCTGACAAGCAGAGGCACAAAGTTTTTTGCAGGACTTGGGGTTCAAGATCTCAGGGCCAAAGGTGCAGAGGGCCAGAGGGCCAAAGTAACAGAGGCACAGAGGCACAAAGGCACATCAGGCTTCGTTTTCAACTACGCCCTGACAAGGAAGGGAAAAGACATTTCAATCAGAAGTGATAGGCGCTAGGCATTAGGTAAAACAAAAACCAAAAAGACATGAGACGAGATAATATTTCTAATTTAGGATTGCGAATCTCGAATTTAAAAAAAAACCGTGTAAGCCGTGAAATCCGTGCCAAAAAATTATTTTAGAGCCTTGGGGTGCTGTCGGGCTGAAGGGAATAAAAATCCGGAATGAAGAAGGATCTCATTGAAAACATCTGCACACAGAGCAGTCTATTCTATAATTTTTAAAATATTTGGTTCTTTTCTCGACAACCGGGCCGGGACGGTCCGGGGATATCCTACGATCAATGTGGCCACGATCT
>CAYRCP010000432.1:0-2373 GCA_964422755.1 uncultured Bacteriovoracaceae bacterium
TGGTCAGAAGCTTCATGAACATCCCGATACCGATAAGAGGAAGCGCGATATCAGTGAGCTTGAAGGCGATGATCTGGGCGGTTATGGTGGTCCCGATATTTGCGCCGATAACCACACCAATCGCCTGTTTCAGCGTCATGAGCCCGGCATTGACCAGCCCGACGGACATGACTGTGGTAGCAGAAGAGCTCTGGATGATGGCAGTTATGCCGGCACCGGCAAGAACCCCTATCACCCTGTGTTGGGTGAGTTTTTCCAGGATTCTTCTCAGTCTCACGCCGGCAATCTTTTGCAGCGAGTCCGACATGATATGCATGCCGAAGAGAAAGAGTCCAAGTCCCCCAAGCGTTGTGAGTAAAATTTTAAAAACCAAATACACCCCCAGTAATAAAAATTAACACGTGCTTTAAAACCATATCAGACGAAAAATTTCAATCCATATTGAACAGCAGGAAAGACCCATCCATTACGACGAACACTCCTCTAAAGGTTTATAGGGTTTGATGTCTAAGATAGGGGTACCGTTGAGCATATCAACTTTTTCCACATATATCAATGGCGGCGCCACTTTGATAAGCTTCAGTATGGACATGCCGATTGCATTGGGCCGCATTGGTGAACACAGCGCAAAAACACCCCTGTATCGTCCTGTGGGACTTGTCTGTTTGAGTGTGTAGCCCTTTGAGCGGTGAAAGTGGAAGATCGCTACTATATAGTTGTGCTCCTCGAGGGTGTCGAGCCCCTCCAGAAAGGGTTCATAGATCTCAATGGTGCCTTTTATGTCCGATACATTGTAAAAACGCGGGGCATCCTGAGCCTTTTCCAGCTCGCAGTGCATCACCCCGATGGGTTCATAGCTGATCTTCATGACGTCTTCTTATTACACGATATCCCCACAAATGTTAATATTTTAGTGCTATACATCTGAATCTTTTTTTGCATCCTCGTGCCTGAAAGACCATACATCCTGTACTATTTTACGTTGACAACCCGTGAAATGTCCTTATCCTTTATAAGATCAATTTAAATGGATCCGCATTGGTATACGCCAAGCTCATACAGAACAAAGCTGTTGAGCGCATGCTTACATGAAAGGAGACCGCTATGAAGCGAATTACCATGTATGTACTGGGAGCAGCCGCAATGTTGCTGATCATCACTTCCCCGATATGCGCCGAATACTATCCCGGTCTCGAGCATCAACTCACCGGGGAGGTGAACATCAACAATGCCGGCGTGGATGATTTCCTCAAACTCGGCCTGACCATGGAACAGTCGGACAATATACTGCTGTTCAGGGAGCAATCCGGCACCTTTGCCACCATTGAAGACCTGCTCAAGGTTCAAGGAATCAGCCAGACCCACTTGGACAGAATTCGTTCCTATCTGCGCACAGACGGCAAGACCTACCTCTACTATTCGCACTAGGGAACAGAGCTATATCGCAGCGAAGGTCTTGAAGAGCATCCGTGAACACATTTATTGCTGCTTGCACTGCGTAAACACTCATCTCACAATAAAAAAGGCCTTTGCCCCCGTTTATTGCCGGGAGCAAAGGCCTTATCAACATATTCTTCGTTAAACGTCTTTTTATGGCGCAGGTATTGAATATTGAATTCGATCCATTACTGCGCCATTCGTACCGTAAACATCCTCTGGGATGCTCCCTCCTAATACAGGGAGGAAGTTTAAAGGTGCCATCCATTCCTTGAGTTCCTGAACCCCGGGAGCCGGATCGGCATCGATCCGGGAAGGATTCACCGGGTTGATGGAAGCCGAAAACCCATAATCTGCCAGGTAATCGTTTACCACATTCAGCATCTGCAGGGCATAGAGGTCCACCACGATGTGATACAACGTAACAGGATCATATCGATCTATAAGCTCCGGTGTGCCCAGACACAGGGCATCCGCGGGGTCATACGCATATACCGCCTGTACCCCTCCAAATGTTGTCGCCTGTAATGGATCATACTCGATCTTGAGCCCGGAGAAATTGAGGTAGTAGTCGGAGCCGATCAACGGGGCAAAGCTCAGCGCCACTTCGCAAATCGTATAAATATCGGCGCCCGTGGCATAGACGGACATGAGCGGATAGCCGGGCACGGACGGATCGTAGGGAGAAATCCCCAGGGGAAGCATGTTATACACATCCGAAAATGTGATTATGCCGGTGCTTCCCGGATAGATATCGTCGCGGATGACTCCGCTTGCTACCACTCCCACCTGATAGGGATTCCCGTCGTTTAACGACGCAAGAGAGTTGGCAACGGCGCGGAGAGAATCGGCACAAAGGCTCCCGATGCCGGTCACCTGCAGCGATGCTTTTTCAAGCGCAAAGCCTGTCGTTGAAATGGGAGTACCCAGTTCAAC
>CAYRCP010000433.1:0-2372 GCA_964422755.1 uncultured Bacteriovoracaceae bacterium
GGTACAGGGGGATCTATGAGACCGTTGTATATGACTCGGAGATGGAAATATCGGGCAGTTTTACCATTGCAGGATTTGAGCAGCTAAATGATTACACCTGGCAGTGGGATAAGGCTTACATTTCACTGGGGGTCTCCGACAACAAGGGGATCAGCGACAAGGCCGAGCTTTCGATCGGGGGAAGAGTCATCAGCGCCATTCCCGGCGCAGGGCAGAGTGATCTGTTTGACAAGGGGATCACGTTCCCCTATGCCGTTGATCCTTCAAAACTGGCAGAATCAGGAGGGGAGTTCAGCCTGAAACTGGGTCTCCGCGGAAGCAGCAGCGTAGCCTTCTCCCCGGTGGGGCAGACCACAAAGGTTACTCTTTCTTCAAAATGGAATGCACCCTCGTTTACCGGTAATTTCCTGCCTGCGGAACGTGATGTGACTGATTCAGGGTTTACAGCCAGCTGGGTTGTGACTCATCTTAACAGGAGTTTCCCGCAGGTGTGGGAGGGCAAGCGCTATTCCCCGTCCGATGATGCCTTTGGCGTTGACCTGATTCTGGAGGCAGACCATTACACCAAGGCTGAGCGCAGCGCCAAATACGGCCTGCTTTTCATCGCTCTCACCTTCCTGGTGCTGATAATCATTGAACTGCGTTCATCCCGGAGAATACACATCTTCTATTATCTGCTTGTGGCACTTGCGCTTATCATGTTCTTCTCACTGCTTACCGCTCTGAGCGAGCATATCGGATTCAATCCTGCCTACCTCATTTCCGCTGTGGCCACCGTCGGTCTTTTGACCTTCTTTTTCAGGTCGTTGCTGGAAAAGGGCTGGATGACCCTGCTCATCAGCGGCCTGCTGACGGGACTTTATGTGTTCATTTTCTTCCTGCTGGCAATGAAGGATTATGCATTCCTCGTCGGCAACATTGGCCTCTTCGTGCTGCTGGCCGCGCTGATGATCGTCTCGGCCAGGTACAAGCTGTTCAGGTCGTAGTTTGCGCAGGGCGAAATGCCTCCGGCAGTCCGGCCGGGATTTTTCCCCGCTGCGCGACGACTCGCAGCGGGGATTAATCCTGTAATCCTTTTTCCTGTTCTATCTGCAGGCGTTCCCGGGTAATCTCCTGCTCAAGTTCCTTAACTGTTGGCATGTATAGCTTGTATTTGGAAGCAAAGATTTGTTTGCTTTCATTCAACAGACTGTATTTTACTATTGTCCGGTCTTTTTCAGCGCATAGAATAAGTCCAATGGTTGGATTATCAGATTCCTGCCTGACCTGGTCCTCAAAGAACCTGACATAAAAATCCATCTGTCCAATATCCTGATGTGTCAACTCCCCGGTTTTCAGATCAATAAGCAAAAAGCATCTGAGGATATAATTGTAAAACACAAGGTCAACATAAAAATGCTTTGTATCAGATGATATACGATATTGCCTGCTTACAAATGAAAAGCCTTTACCAAGTTCCAAAAGGAATTCCTTCAGCTTATCGATAAGAGCCTGTTCAATTTCTTTCTCGTAAAAATTTGTAGCGGGTTTCAAGTTTAAAAATTCAAGTACATAAGGATCCTTGATTAGTTGTCCTGGTTGAATATTCTCCTTTTTGTCCTCAGGCTCTTTTTTTACCAGTTTGCGACCTTCTTTGCTGCTCATTAGTATCCGCTCAAAATATAGGCTGTTGATTTGCCTCTCCAGCTGTCTTGTACTCCAATTGCCATCCACACATTCCTGCAGGTAAAACTCTCTTGCCGGGGCTTTTTCTACTCGCAAGAGTATCCTGTAATGTGTCCAGGATAATTCTTGACGCAGTGCGTCGAGAATCGGGAACTGACGATAAAACCGGATCATATTCCAAAGGTTGGTCTTATCAAAACCTTTGCCATATTCCTCTGACAAAGTGGCTGATATATTCTCTACCAGGAATGTACCATATTCGGCGCGATTGCCACCCTTTTGTTCTTCTTCTACAATTGCACGGCCGATGTTCCAGTAAGCTTTCACCATGGTAATATTTACAGCCCTATACGCATTGGCCCTCGCAGCCTCAATTATGTTTCTTACATCACTGTATAAACTCTCAAGTGAAGGAACTATCTTTTTATTCATTTTAACTACTATCTTACTCAAAACTACATCAATTTTCTGAGTTGTGATATTCATAAAAGTCCCAAACTGTGATCTTTTTGACCTCCCTTTAGATAACGCTAAACCATTAATATTTAAAGAATACATGAGTTTTATAATTGTCCCATCCATAGAAGATGATCTCTAAAGGAACATTATCCTGAATCATCTAACGGTTGATGAGTTTCATTCGCGGAATGAATTGATCCGCCTCATGAGGATTCTCGGCTTTTTCGACTAACTTACAGCGTCGTTTT
>CAYRCP010000434.1:0-2367 GCA_964422755.1 uncultured Bacteriovoracaceae bacterium
ACATCGGCGGTATTCCGCGGGTGCTGGACGCCGGCCAGTGCAACGATTCCTACTCACTGGCAGTCATCGCCCTGAAACTCAAAGAGGTCTTCGGACTCGATGATATAAATGATCTGCCCATCTCGTATGACATTTCCTGGTATGAACAAAAGGCCGTGACGGTTCTGCTGGCCCTCCTGTTCCTCGGTGTCAAGGGCATCCGGCTGGGACCCACACTTCCGGCCTTTGTCTCACCAAACGTTCTCAAGGTCCTGGTGGAAAACTTCGATATCAAACCCATAGGCGATGTCAAGACAGACATTGAGGCCATTATGGAAGGTAAGTAAGTATAGTTCTGATTTTCGCGGGTGCGGGAACCCGTTAATCACAAAAAGGATTCCCGCACCCGTTTATTTTCCACGAAAGACAATTGAGCGATCATGCAACTATTTCGAGAGGGATGAACTGACCTGTTATGCCTGACGATCATGCAGATATGACCACACAGCGCAGGACGCTCGAATCCATGATCCGGGTCTTCTGCCATGGGAACCACGGCAGAAGCCCCACGCTCTGCCCGGAATGTCAAAAGCTTCTGGACTATGCCGGAATGCGCCTTGAAAAGTGCCCCTTTCAGGAGCATAAACCAAAGTGTTTTACATGCACGGTAAACTGCTGCAAACCGGATATGGCCGGCAGGATCAGGGCGGTGATGCGATATGCTGGTCCGCGCATGTCCTGTTCTGTCGGCACAGCATTATTCAACAGGATAAAAGGAGAAGATATGAAGAAGAACAGCCCGCCATTGAGGCCCCTGGCCCTGATAAATTTTAAGAAGACAGACAGCCGGCTTGCAAATATTGTCGGTAATTTCTGGAAGCTTGTCTGGGCCAATGAAGCCCCGGCCATCGATCAGAAGACAAAATACCTGCTTTCGCTTGCAAATGCCGTTGGTGCCGGCCGCTACCGGCAGGCTACCAGGGAGTTGATCAAGGCATATGCAGCCGGCACAACCGTTGCTCAATTCGATGAGTTGTTTACCCTGTTTGTCTGGAACCAGGGAGCGGGATATTTTGCATCGGAGATCGGGCCTTCTCAGCTCTTTGCCGCCTATCAGTTCATTAAATCGCAGGAAGAGCAGGGTCTCTCCATGGAAAATATTATGAAGAACCTGCTGAAGAATTTTGGTGAAGAGAATCCGGATATCGGGACTCGAAGCCGGACCTCTTAGATTTTTGGATCCTGGGGTTTTGAGATGCCTGTTATCAAGAATCCCCAGGAATTTTATGCCGGGAATATAGTTCCTATTTTATCAACGACCCTGCATGTCTGACAACGAACGTTGATGAAAGATGGCTCATCACACTAAAGCATACGTGAATTCATGCAGGCATAGAGTTTCAGTACGAAGAACTCTCTATCGCTGAAGACGTAGGATAGAATAGACTTATGCGGCGTCAAAGTGCCGGCGAAAAAGCACGTTACGTGCAGGGCGTTATTCAAGAATAGTTTATTCTCGCGCCAAGTCGCCAAGGAATCCGCTCTTTTTTTAGTCGTTCTTAGCGTCTTGGCGCCTTTGCGCGAGTATTTCTTTTCTCTGAGACCTCATTCTTTGCGTATTCATGAGATTTTCTTTTCTCCAGGTAATATACTGCACGAATTGTACAACTTTGAGGGACTGAAAGTATGCTTTCCTGCAAAGAACCTGAAAGATGATTTCTCTATGGTGGTTATGCAGCCCTGTCTTCCAGCAGATCATTACAGAAATGTTGTATGCCCCTGTTCGCATACTCGCTTCCCAGCGTGAAATGATCAATAGATTTGCCAAACCGGATAAGGCTCAACAGCCTGAACACGGGCATGAGAGGTGCCTCGTGGTGAGCGCTCGACATATATACATTTGCAACAATCTTTGAGCCCTTTTGTCCCAGGAGTTGGGACATGGGTTTTTCTATCAGCTCTATCTCGAATGTCTTTAAAGGAGGCCCGCCGAAGGTGGCAAAAGACCCCGCTTTTTTTCCTTGAATGCCCCGTATGGTCTGCAGATACCGTGCGAGGGGGTATGAGATCTGTCCCCACTTTGGTCCCCCGATACAGATACGGTCAAACCTGGAAACGTCGGGATACTTCAGGGGCTCGATGTCTTCTTCCACCTGGTTATATGTTTCGATGTGATGATCTTTCCACCTGGAACTGAGAAGACAGCATGCGATTGAAGGGTAGCGGGGAAAATCCCTGGCCAGTTCATAAACCCAGGAATACGATACGGCAGGCGTGATAACCTCCCACTCGATGGTGTGGCCTCTTTCCTGCAATTCATCGCCAATGACCCGTGCCAGTTTTTCCGTACAACCTGTTCTGGAAAAATATGCCATTAAAATATTCATG
>CAYRCP010000435.1:0-2365 GCA_964422755.1 uncultured Bacteriovoracaceae bacterium
CCACATAAAAAAGCCTCCAAACCAGTAGCCCATCATACCCGGGCCGTGGCCATAGTCCGACATATGCCAGGGCCAGTTTCTCTCCTGGACACCTGGCAGATACCCGGATATGCCTTCCATGAGAGAGTTCATGCATGCAGCCTCCGATGATTCCATGCCCATATCATGTGGGTCGAGACTTACCGGAGCATACACGAATGAACCCAGCACATAAATCGCTGCTATTGTGAAAATGATTACAAACCATCTCATACCTGTTTCTCCTCTGCCGCCCTCTTCCATACACGAAGACCACCTGCAGTCATTCCCAATACACAAGCATCTTCAATACTTAGATCGGAACCAGCCGGTTTTTTTATCCACCTGGATCGTATCCACAAGGGACCCGTCTTTTGTAACGATTTCGGCCTCGTAGTATTGTTTTTTATCCATCATCATACCCAGCTTGATGTTGGGATTCCTGGTTGAGGCGATGTAGCGTTCCAAGAGCACCTTTGCCTGATCCTGGGTGAGGGGTTGAGCTGATTCGTACCAGCCGTAGCCGGGAGACATACCGTGCCGGTCCAGGTATGGGCTCATCATTCCGCCGTGGCCGTAGCCAGGACCCATCATGCCGGGGCCATGACCGCCGCACCAGGGGCATGACCAGCCTTCCTGTTGATACTCTCCATATCCGCCTCTCTGGTACCGGTCATATCCCCAGTGATGCCCGCATCCCATAGAGAACATAACCACAAAGAGCAGTCCCATAACCATAATCTTCATTGCTTTCATGATTACTGTCTCCGCTTGTCTCCTGCAGACATAATTATTCCTTCATTTTCGAAACGTTCATACCCACTCCGGGCACATGACATCGAGAATCAATCAGTAAAACCAGCTCGATCGATAACATTGCCCGGCACTGACCTGAAAGGTCCATTGCTTCTGAAAAACAACCATTGCAGGAGTGGCCCCATTGAACAAGGACCATAATAAGAGAGACGGTATCCAAGTCAAGGCATCGATACAACGCGATTTCATCGCAATATATCCACGGCCCTTTGCACTCACTTTGCAAAGAACGGTTACGCCACAGAGAGGCCCTGGGTGCATATCCCGGGCTCCCAGCACCTCACGCATGTTGCATTTTATCGTTTTAACACATATAATTATATACTAGAATTTCACATCCAAGAACATCCTGAAAGATTTCATCCTTTTGTGCATCTAAATGAGAAGTTGTGAAGTGAGTCAATATGATGAGATATTTGATGAATATCTTTATACTTTGTGCAGCATTTCTCATGATATGCAGCTGCAGCGCCCCTGATCAATATCCTTGGATACCGTGGTATACATTCAGGGGACACTGTTATCTGAAGATGAATATCACCGTCTCTTCGCTGCCCGCCCAGGCCAAGGTTTTTGTTAATGGTGCCTATAAAGGGACCACACCACATACGTTTGTTTACGAAACAGCACCATATATTGCCGGGGAGAAAAGAAAACTTCCTGCTGTCCAGGGCGGGAGCGTGCAGTTCGAAACAAGAGACACGGAGTTTCTGGAGGAGACGAACATCGAGATCATGGTCGTAAAGCAGGGATATAAACCCGTGAAAAAAACCATAATCATGGAGGACAATTTCCCCTCAGACGCTCTCGACCATGAAAAGAAATACGGTAAATCCCTCAGGCTGACCTGTTACCTGAAAGAACAGGGGTGGTTTAATCTGGGCCGCGCAACGGTGGAATCTGTGCTCGAACAGCCGCAGACATCACCATAGCCAACAAATATTCCACCCACGTTTAACTTGATTCATGATAAATCCGCGCTTTCGGAAAATCAGGCCTTTCCCATACCGTGACCTTTGAGGTAAGATAATCGCATAAAAATGAAAGGGCAGGACTATGGCTGCGTCATCAAGAATACCCACCCAACAGGATATTTCACTTGCGGAAAGACAGGTCTTTGCAGGTGTTTACGGCCTTCTTTTACAGCGGTATAAAACAAACTATAACAACGAATCTGCTCCCCGGCTCGCCATTGCGGTAACCCAGGAGCTGTTATCTCTTCCCCCTTCGGATGAGATTGCCGAAAGCTTTCTCGAGGAAAATCACGATCTGATCGACCATGAGATAAAAACGCTGCAGAAAGATGATCAGATCAGGAGAATTGTCACCGATGCCTGCGTTATCAAAGCTGTTTTTCAGCACAGGCAAAACGGCTGCGGAAAGGATACCGCGGGGCGTCCCATAGAAAAACTCAAAGAACTGGGCATATTCATGGAGGGAGAGAAGCCTCCTACCCCCCTGGTTTTTGTTCAGATGGCATGGGACTTTTACGCGATGGTATCCGGCAAACACCATCACTGATACAGAGAAC
>CAYRCP010000436.1:0-2364 GCA_964422755.1 uncultured Bacteriovoracaceae bacterium
TCATGGCACCCTTGGGCGGTCCTGTGGTCCCGGAGGTATAGATGATGGAGGCGATCTCATCTCCGCCACCTGAATCGAGAAAGGTATCGAAGATCAGCGGCTTTTCTTGTGCGGTCTTTTGCCCGAGAGCGAGAAAATCGTCAAAGCTCATGAGCATGGGGTCGTCATAGTGCTTGAGCCCCTCCATGTCCCACACCACGACCTTTCTCAATGCAGGGGTCCTCTCCCTGAATACCAGGGCCTTGTCGAACTGTTCTTCATCTTCGCAGAAAAAAACCACCGAATCGGAGTGCCCTACCACGTATTCGCACTCCTGTGCAGGATTGGTGGTGTAGACACCCACAAACGTCGCTCCCAGGGACATGATTCCCATGGCAGAGTAGAGCCATTCGGGTTTGTTTTCCCCGATGATGGCTACATGGTCCCCCCTGCGTACGCCGAGAGCATAGAGGCCGAGCGCAACATACTTTACCTGTTCGAGATACTGTTCCCAGGTAATATCATGCCAGATCCCATAGTCCTTCATCCTCATGGCAACGCGCCCGGGGTAGCGGGCAGTGATATTCCGTAATGCCTGAGGAAGCGTTTTTGCATCGTCCATTTTACTCTCCTGATGTGAGGGTATGTTCTGTTTCTACCTGAATCTCACCTTTCTTCGATAACGCTTATAGCCTTTGACCGAGGTCTCTGTGGCGATGCCGAGGTAAAATTCCTTCACGTCTTCATCCTCACGGAGCACCTCGGGCTTGTCTGCCCTGAGTATCCGGCCGTTTTCCATAAGGTAGGCGAAGTCAGAGTATTTTAGTGCCATATTCACATTCTGCTCCACGAGGAGGATGGTCACTCCCTCGCTGTTGATATCCCTGATGATATTGAATATCTCCCTGGTCAATAAAGGAGATAACCCCAGTGAGGGTTCGTCGAGCATGAGCAGCTTCGGCCTGGTCATGAGTGCGCGGGCAATGGCGAGCATCTGCTGTTCGCCCCCGCTCAAGTGTCCTGCCTGCTGATTTTTGCGCTCTTTGAGGATGGGAAAATGCTCGTACATTTTCTCGATGTCGGTCTTGATATTTCGTCTGTCTCTCCGGGTGTAGGCTCCCATCCGGATATTTTCCATGATGGTCAGTTCGGGGAATACCTCCCTGCCTTCGGGAACATAGCTGATTCCCATGCGCACGATTGCATCGGTGTCCTTTTTGTGGATCTGTTTTCCCAGGAACTCGATAGTTCCCTTTTCCGGCTGATCGTCGTCTAAAAGGCGCATAATGGTCTTTAAGGTAGTGGTTTTTCCCGCACCATTGGAGCCGAGCAGCGCAACGATGTCACCCTCGCGTATCTCGAAGGAGATGCCGTGCAGTGCCCTGATCAGGTCGTACCATGTCTCGACATTTCGTACCGCCAGCATCACTCTTCCTCCCCAAGATAGGCTGCAATTACCTCAGGATGCTTCTGGACCTCCTGAGGCACACCCTGTGTGATCTTGATCCCCTGGCTGATTGCAAGGATCCTGTCGGATATGCCCATCACCATATTCATGTCGTGCTCGATGAGCAGGATAGTGACTTTGTAGTCCTCCTGGATATCCTTGATCCAGATCCTCAGGTCATCTTTTTCTTCGGTGTTCATGCCTGCGGACGGCTCGTCGAGGAGCAGGACCCTGGGCTCCAGTGCCAGGGCCCTGCCGAGCTCAACCAGTTTGCGTTTGCCATAGGGAAGATTGGAGACGAACTGGTCGCGTACGGACTGAAGATCGAGAAAATCAACGATGTGCTCGATGATCTCCCGGTTTTTCACCTCTTCTTTCGCGCACCGGGAGTGTCTTCCCCACATGAAGGCCCCGCCCAAAATCCCGGTTTTCATGTGGATGTGGCGGCCCAGCATGAGGTTGTCCATCACGGTGGCGTTGGCAAACAGCTCTATGTTCTGAAAGGTTCTCGCGATCCCTTTTCTGGCTATCCTGTCGGGCGAGCGGCCGACCATGCTCTCATCCTCAAGGAGGATATCACCGGTGTCCGGCTTGTAGATGCCGCTGATCAGGTTGAAGATGGTGGTCTTGCCCGAGCCGTTGGGGCCGATAATGGAGAATATCTCGTTGTGGTTTACCTCAAAACTCACGGAATCCACCGCTTTGAGCCCGCCGAAGCTGATACTCAGATCGTGCACCTTAAAATGAGCCATTTTTCAGCACCCCTTGTATCGTGTGGTAGTTGCGGAGATCTCTTATGAAAGAGATCTCCGGTTGTGTTATGTGCAAAAATCTATTTTTGCCGGTATTGTCCTTAGTTCTTCCACGTTGCCAGATCGTTGGATGTCCAGTCCTGCAGTAAAATGTATGATCCGCCGGGTCCGCACTTTTGTATCTGG
>CAYRCP010000437.1:0-2356 GCA_964422755.1 uncultured Bacteriovoracaceae bacterium
ATCACGCCTTTGCCTGATAAATCCTCGATCCTTGCTTGATCGTTTCCAAAACCTCGATTTCGCCTATTTTCTCAGGCTCCACTGCCAGCGGGTTATCCGAGAGAATCACGAAA
Organism: uncultured Bacteriovoracaceae bacterium; assembly: GCA_964422755.1. Lineage (GTDB taxonomy): Bacteria > Desulfobacterota > Desulfomonilia > UBA1062 > UBA1062 > DSAD01. The sequence continues at coordinate 114 of CAYRCP010000437.1, forward strand.
TCAGCATATTTGCCAATCTCCAGCGTTCCTTTGATGTCTTCCTCAAAGTACTGCCAGGCGGCATCCGAGGTGATGGCCCGCAACGCCTCGAACACTGTGATGCACTGCTCCTCTCCAAGCTTATTTCCGCCGCTGGTTAAGCGATTGACCGAGGCGGATGCGACCGGCAGCATCCCGATGCCGGCAACAGGTGCGTCGTGGTGCAGGGTGAATTTCATACCGCGATCAAGGGCTGATCTGGCAGGGCTGATGCGCCGGGCACGATCAGGGCCCAGAAAGATATCGCGATGGCGGTCACCCCAGAACGTTATGTGAATGGGGAAGAAGGAGGGCACCATGCCGTGCCTGGCCGCTGTATCGAGCTGGTCCTCGCGCATGGTCTGGGCATGAATGATCGTTGTGCGCAGGTCCGGCCGTGGCTTGTCCCTCCGCACAGTCTCCACCGCCTCGATCAGGATGTCGGTGGCCGCATCGCCATTGGTGTGCGCCAGGACCTGGATATCCTGCCGGTCACAGCGGTTGATCCACTCCTTCACCTCTTCCAGCTCCATGTTGGCGTACCCGCGATGCCCCTGCTCCGGGCTGGTCTTTTCTTCGGCTTGTGCTGAAGGTGTGTCGTCACTGACAAAGATGTGTTCTGTGTTCTCGCAAAAACACTTGTCCTGCCGTGGCGCTGTCTCGCCGGGCTGAACATAGTAGGGTTTTGAAAGAAACGCCGTATATCCCTGGATGGAGCCGTCAATCGTCAGCTTCACGCCGCCGCGGCGCACGCGTCTGGTGACGCCCTTGTCAGCTGCAATGACATCGAGCACGGCATTGTCAACCGACTTGTATATCGGATAGACGATTACGTCGATCGGGAGCCTGCCCTGTGCATCCATAGCCTCGAGAAGGTTGACGGCACCAGGACCGGTAGCGCCGTCCTGTGCGGTGGTGATGCCTGCTGCAGCGTAATACTGCAGCCCCTGCTCGATCATATCCATGGCCTTTTCAGGCGTTGGCGCCGGGAGTTTCTTCACCACATGCAGCATGGCAAGCTCCTCCAAAACCCCGTTGGGTTCCCTGCTGCCGGGTTTGCGCTGGATCTTCCCGCCCTCGGGGTCCTCTGTATCTTGACTCACGCCGATTTCCTGCATCAGGAGGCTGTTGCCCGTGCACAGGTGACAGGATATGTGTACCAGCAAGATGGGGTGCTCTGTGGAGACGGCATCGAGATCCTCCCGCACCGGGTGGCGCATATCCTCGATCCCGGTGTCGTCGTACCCCCAGCCGATAATCCATTTGCCGGGCTCCACATTGTTCTTCTTGATATGCTCGCGCAGCAGACGCTGAATATCAGCGATAGAGCCGACCGTGCCGATTGGTCTGGGATCGAGATTCACTGTCGCGAATTTTGCCGACTGAAGAACGACATGAGAGTGGGGGTCAATGAACCCAGGCATCAGGCAGCGTCCCTTGAGATCAACGATCTTCGTTTCAGCCCCGGCACAAACCATGACATCGGATTTGGAGCCCAAGCACAGGATCCTGCCATTCTTGACTGCCAGGGCCTCCACCCCGTCCTCTTCAGTTGTCATGGTGACGATAGGACCGCCGTGGTAAACAGTATCGGCAATCGTATTACCCGATGCGGCCTTGTCTCCACCGGTATCTGCCCAGGCGGCATTACCCGCCGCCAGCAATACCGTAGTGGCTGATGCGCCCTTGATAAAATCCCGCCGGCTCAGTTTGAGGCCCGCGTTTTCCAGCATGATTTCCAGGAACGAGCCGCAACATCCGGGATAGAGATGTTTCTTTGTATTCATGAGCTACTCCTTTCACACTGATACGCTGTATACTCGTACTGTTCACATAAAAAGGGGATCCATGAGCACATTCTCAAGTGAAAGCAGAAAGATAATTGATCTATATGGTTACATTGCATTGAGTTATTCAACTCTCGTCAATACAGTATCTTAAAATAAAACAGTAAATGAACAAGTCAACCCATGAAAGTTCCTTCCATGGATAACAGGAGGCGACGACGGAAGCAGGATGCCCAGGTTCCCGGTCTATTCTGACCACTGCCTTCCCTGACGCAAACTGAGGAAAATGTTTCTCTTCGAAATTCTATTATTCATCGCCGTCTCCCGACAAATAATAAATCTTTTTTCTCTGCGACCTCAGCGTCTCGGCGGTGAATTCTTTCTTTGTTTTCCTCTTCTGCCTGGGTTCCTGATATCACCGGTTTGACTGCCTGGGAT
>CAYRCP010000438.1:0-2351 GCA_964422755.1 uncultured Bacteriovoracaceae bacterium
GCAGAAAGACTACCACCGGGAGTACTTCGGAGAAATCCTGGCAATTAACGCGACACCGTCATATAAGGGTGCTCTATAATAAGGCATGGTAACGTCCCGTTATGGTTGGAATTACTTTTGATTCCTTACAATGGCTGTTTCCCGTGGCCATAACCATCCACAACATTGAGGAGGCTGTCTGGCTGCCGGAGTGGTCAAGGCATGCAGGGAAATTCCACCATCCGGTCGGAAAAGTGGAATTCAGATTTGCCGTTACCATACTGACGCTCCTGGCCTGGATCATCACGTATCTGAGCATCACCGGAGGAAAACAAAGCATCGGGGTCTACCTTCTCTGCGCCTACTGCCTTGCCATGTTCATCAATGTATTTATCCCGCACATCGCTGCAACCATCGTGTTGCGGCGATACGCGCCGGGGCTTTTCACCGCTCTTGTGCTCAACCTGCCCACAACCGCCTGGATTCTGGTGGCGGCAGGCAAGCACGGCTATATCACATGGGATACATTCCTGTTGTGGTCTGCGGTTTTCATTGCCGCACTCATCGGGATAATTCCCATTCTCTTCAGGGCGGGGCGAATCTTTGAGGTCATGGCTATGCACAAAAAGAGTTAAGCACTGGGCATGAACCCGGGTATACGCTATAATACACTGCAATCAGGGCAGAACGTCCCTTGAAATAGAACATATACGATGATTATTTTCACAGCTTGTTATAAGCATCTGCCATTATGAATACGTATGATAAAGGAGGGGAAATGATTGAGGTCACCTGGACCGGAGCCGCAGGGCTGATTGTTACCAGCGGCGGGCATACCGTTCTCATCGATCCTTTTGTCTCGAGACCGGGGAAACTGGACGTTTTTTTCAGAAGACTGCAGCCAAAGAAGCTGGTCATTGATCAATTCATCCAAAATCTACCCGGCAATCTCGATGCCATCATCGTTGGACACACGCATTTCGACCATGCGCTCGATGTCCCGGATATCGCATACGGCCATAAGTGCCCTGTTCTCGGCAGCACCAGCCTGAAGAGTCTCATGGAGATCTCCGGCCTGCCCGGCCGTACCCGGGTATGCGCTGAGCAGGAAAAGGTCGAGCTCGAAGGCGGCGCATCAGTGACCATGATCCCATCGCTGCACGGCCTGGTGGTTCTCGGCCGCGTGCCCTGTCAGGGAGACATGGTCCAGGATCTGTCTCTTCCCCTGAGAGCTCATCAATACCGGCTCGGGGAGATGTTCATGCCCAAGCTGGAAATCGGAGGGATCACCATCATGCATGCGGGCAGTGCCAACGCTAAAATATCCGAACTCGCAGAACACAGCTGCGATGTGCTGTTCATGTGTGTCCCTGGATGGAATAAATCACGGGAATACACCACTACCCTCCTGGATCACCTCCGGCCGGAGGTGATCGTGCCGTTTCACTTCGATGATTTCACTGCCTCCATAGATGGCGGCAAAATCCCTGTGCTGCCGTTTACCCACATGACGCGGTTCTTAGAAGAGATCCGCAGTGTTCTCCCAAAGACAAAGATCAGGATGCCGCGCCCCTACGCACCGATGAAATTTGAGTAAAAGAGCAGGACTTGTGGAACAAGATCTAAGGCAGGCCGAGCCCGACAGCTCAAGATACGAGGCAGGACATGACCTCAAGCTCAAGACCTGAGGCAGTACAAGACTTGAGGTTCGAGATCTCAGGCAGAAGGATAATACAAAAGAAGATATTCACCGCTGAGACGCTGAGGTCGCTGAGTTTAAAAATCTTTTCTCCAATCGGGAGACGGCGATTGGAGAAAAACAACCTGCCAGGAAAGGCTCACAATTTACCACTCATCTTTTATCCATTTACCTGTGTTTTTAGGTTTTAATAATGTCTAGCTCTATGCTTGTCCATGTCTTTCTTCTGCCTGGGATCATGAACCCGATTGTTCCGGGATTAATCCTGATATGATATGTGGTATATAAGCAATGTATTTTGTAACGCGCAATAACATGAGGCAGGAGGAATTGTGATGTCACAGACAACTATCGGCTGGATCGGAACAGGGGTAATGGGAACATCGATGTGCACGCACCTGATGAATGCAGGGAACACGGTATACGTCTACAACAGAAGCAAGGGCAAGGCTCTGCCGCTGATTGAAATGGGGGCGCTCTGGTGCGAATCTCCGGCCGAAGTGGCAGGGCATTGCGACATCGTCTTTACCATCGTGGGATATCCCATGGACGTGGAAGAGGTCATCCTCGGCAAAGACGGTGTATTGGCCGGCGCGAAAAAGGGAACCATTATTATTGACATGACCACCTCCGAGCCCAGGCTCGCGGCTGAAATCTATGACCAGGCAAAAGA
>CAYRCP010000439.1:0-2349 GCA_964422755.1 uncultured Bacteriovoracaceae bacterium
TCATTGTCTTCCGGCTCACCCTGAGCCAGTTTAAGCGTCGATGTGCCTCAGCCAATTTCCTGAAAGATGCGGATAGGTTTATGTTCCTTGCCTTTGTACATTTCCTCGAATTTCTTCTTTGCCGCCTCTGTCAGTCTTATCATGGTGTTCTCCTCGATGTCTCTGCTCGGTCTCCAGGACAATGTTTATTTGACTACCTCTGTATATCCCCTGCCCACATCTGTCAATGCTTACACGCCGGACACGTCCGGCTTTGGTTGCAATCTCACCGCACATAACCAATTGATGTCAATGGATATTTTCGTACTTAATGTCTCGCAATGACTTCGGTGTCAGGCTTTTCACACGGTTATCGATATAGTTGGTCATGAAATTTCTTCGGGCCTGAATGTTTTTGCGCCTCCCGACGGAACACCATAAAGGGATGGCAGTTCCTGCAGTTCAGGGTGTACCCCGGCCTTGTCGTCGGGGTTTTCTGAGAACAATCGCGGGGTTTTTTCTTTTCAAAAAATCAAAAGATCATTATATGAAGGTGTGCCCGGGGGGTTACAGCCCTGTATTCTTAAAAGGTCGAAGGAGTTTTTCAATGAGTAATGGAGCGGAAAAGATCATTTATTCAATGATGAGGATCAGCAAATCATACCAGAGCAGGCTGGTGATAAAAGACATATCCCTTTCCTATTTTTATGGCGCCAAGATCGGTGTGCTGGGATTGAACGGAACGGGGAAAAGCACCCTGCTGCGTATCATGGCAGGGATAGACCGGGAGTATGACGGAGAAGCAGTTCTGTCGCCGGGATACACGCTGGGATTTCTCGAGCAGGAACCAATGCTCGACCCGGATAAAACCGTGAGAGAAGTCGTGGAAGAAGGCCTGCAGGCCCTGGTGGACCTGGTGAAGGAATATAATGAAATCAGCGAGAAATTTGCCGAACCCATGAGCGATGATGAGATGAACAACCTCATAGAACGACAGGGCCAGTTGCAGGAAGAGATCGATCATCTCGATGCGTGGGATATCGACTCGCGACTGGAAATGGCCATGGATGCACTGCGCTGCCCTGACGGGGATACGCCGGTCAACGTTCTCTCCGGCGGGGAAAAACGTCGTGTGGCCCTGTGCAGGCTCTTACTGCAGAAGCCCGATATCCTGCTTCTGGATGAGCCCACAAATCATCTGGACGCCGAGACCGTGGCCTGGCTCGAACATCATCTTCAGCAGTACGAAGGCACGGTCATTGCCGTCACCCACGACCGGTATTTTCTCGATAATGTAGCAGGCTGGATTCTGGAGCTCGATCAGGGCCACGGCATCCCCTGGAAAGGAAACTATTCCTCCTGGCTCGAGCAGAAGCAGGCGCGGCTCCAGCAGCAGGAGAAAACCCAGTCCGAGCGGCAGAAGACCCTGCAGCGGGAACTGGAATGGATCCACATGTCCCCCAAAGGCCGCCATGCCAAGGGAAAAGCCCGGATAAATGCGTACGAGGCACTTTTGAACCAGGACTATGACAAGCAGGAAAAGGAGCTGGAAATCTATATTCCGCCCGGGCCGCGTCTCGGCAAGCTCGTTATTGAGGCGGAGAATATCAGCAAGGCGTACGGGCAACGCCTCCTGTTCGAGAATATGACCTTTTCGTTGCCTGCCGGCGGTATTGTGGGGATAATCGGTGCCAACGGTGCAGGCAAGACAACACTGTTCAAGATGATAACCCAGGCGGAAGAACCCGATTCCGGCACCATCAGGACCGGAGAGAGCGTCAGGCTTGCCTATGTCGACCAGGAGCGGGACACGCTCGATCCTGACAAGACCATATGGGAAGTGATCTCCGAGGGCAGGGACATGATTGATCTGGGGAAAAAAGAGGTGAACTCACGCGCCTATGTCGGGCGGTTTAATTTCTCGGGATCGGACCAGCAGAAAAAGGTCAGCATGATTTCCGGGGGTGAGCGCAACCGTGTCCATCTTGCCTGCATGCTCAAGGAAGGCGCCAATGTGCTGCTCCTGGACGAGCCCACAAATGACCTGGATGTAAACACCATGCGCGCCCTTGAAGAAGCCATGGAGAATTTCGGGGGCTGTGCGGTTATTATCAGCCATGACCGGTGGTTTCTCGACCGCATCGCCACGCATATCCTGGCCTTTGAAGGAGACTCCAGCGTGGTGTGGTTCGAGGGCAATTATTCCGACTACGAAGCGGACAGGAAAAAAAGACTCGGCAAGGCGGCGGACCAGCCCCATCGTATTAAATACCGGCAGCTGACCCGCGGATAGGGTTGGGGAGTGGTGAAACGGCTTTTCGGGTTCTCACAAGAGGTATCTGTTCAGGCATCTTCAGCCTAAACAGCATG
>CAYRCP010000440.1:0-2338 GCA_964422755.1 uncultured Bacteriovoracaceae bacterium
TGGTAAAAAAGATCGAACAGCTTGATAAGCAGTTGCGAGAATGCGGTTGTAGAACAGAAACACTGCTGGAGAGTGAAAGTTCTTTGTTGACGGAGAGGGAAAACAGGTCTGTCGAAATCAATTCAACCGCGTTTAAACTCTCAGCAGGTCAGATCAGGACAACAGGACAACCGTGGGTTATCACGAGCAGAGATCGCGCAGAGAAGGCGCTTATGGAAAGCGAGGAGTTCTACCGCCTGCTTGCGGAAAATGTGCGCGATGTTATCTGGGCCCTGGATCTGAGAATGGGAAATTTCATCTATTTCAGCCCCTCGGTTAAGGGGTTGCTGGGATATACGCCACAGAAAGCCTTGAAACTGAGGGTTGAGGATATCCTGACACCGGAATCCTGTCGCAAGGCGATTGTTCTCTTTGCAGAGCGATTGACAAGGCCGCAGGGCTGGGATGGCCAGGAGAGAGAAGGGCATCTGTCTCTGGATCTGGAACATGTCCGGAAGGATGGATCAACACTGTGGGCGGAGTTGAGTGTAACGTTCATGCGTGATGAGCATGGAGAACCGAGCGAATTATTGGGGATCACTCGTGATATAACCGAGAGGAAGCTGATTGAAGATGTCCTGCGTCAGGGCGAAGAGAAGTATCGTACCATCCTCGAGAATATTGAGGACGGATATGTTGAAATAGACCTGGACGGCAGCTTTACCTTTGTCAATGAATCTGCCTGCAGGATGCTTGGTTTTTCCTATGATGAGATGATCGGGTTGAATTATCGGCAATATACATCTGATGACACGGCAAAAAAGATGTACGATGTCTTTCGTGAAATAGCAATCACCGGGGATCCCGCATACCTGATGGATTATGAGGTCATTCATAAAGACGGTAACCTGCGCACCAATGAGATGAATGTTTCCCTGATTCGTGATTTATCGGGCAATGCCACGGGATTTCGTTGCGTAGCGCGTGATGTCACTGAACGCAGGCGCGCGGAGATGGCTCTCATACAGAGTGAAGAAAAGTACCGTACGATCCTTGAGAGTATCGAAGACGGGTATTTCGAGGTTGATCTTACAGGAAACCTCACCTTCTTCAATAAGTCCTTCTCCCGTATCTGGGGATATTCGAAAGATGAGTTGCTGGGCATGAACAACCGTGAATATACTACAGAAGAAACAGCAAGCACGGTCTCGCGAGTATTCAAGCAGATATATACGAAAGGAAAACCGGCCAGGATTCCTGATTACGAAATACAATGCAAGGACGGCAGCGCCAGGATTCTGGAGATCTATGCCTCGCTTATCAAGGACCCTCATGGTGCGTCTGTGGGGTTCAGGGGCATAGCCCGCGATGTTACCGAGCGCAAGAGGCTTGAATACCAGTTGATGCAGGCCCAGAAGATGGAGTCGATCGGAACACTGGCTGGTGGTATTGCCCATGATTTTAATAACCTGCTGATGGGTGTGCTGGGAAACATATCATTGATGCTCATAGGCAGGGAGGAACAGGACAAGGATTATGGACGACTGAAGAATATCGAGCAGTATGTGATGCGGGGTTCTGAACTGACCAAACGTCTGTTGGGGTTTGCCCGAGGGGGAAAGTATGAGGTGAGGACGACGGATCTGCAGGGTTTCCTCACCAGGAGTGCCGACATGTTCGGCCAGACCAAGAAGGAGATTCTGATCCATCGAAAATTTCAGCAGGATCTGTGGCCCGCAGAGGTGGATCAGGGGCAGATGGAACAGGTGTTCTTGAATCTGTTTGTGAATGCCTGGCAGGCAATGCCCGGAGGAGGACATTTATATCTTGAAGGGATAAATGTCGAACTGGGTGAGGAAGATGTGAAACCGCATGGCATTGAAACAGGACGATATATAAAGTTGACGGTGTCAGACACGGGGATCGGTATGGATGAAGATATACGGGCAAAGATTTTTGACCCGTTTTTCACGACAAAGGACCGGGAGAGGGGAACCGGTCTGGGGCTCGCATCGGTCTATGGAATTGTGAAAAACCATGGCGGATTCATCACGGTGGAGAGTGAAAAAGGGGAAGGGACCAGTTTTCATATATATCTGCCGGCATCATTCAAATCCATGAAAAAAGCCAAAGAGATGAGCAAAAACGTGACACATGGCGCCGGGACTGTGCTGCTTGTGGATGATGAGGAGATGATTATCCAGGTGGCCTCCGAGATGCTCCAGCGAATGGGATACGAGGTATTAACAGCGAGAAACGGCAAGGATGCCTTGACGATGTATCGGGAAAAACAAGGCACGATAGATGTGGTGGTTCTGGACATGATCATGCCTGAAATGGGAGGCTCTCAGACCTACGA
>CAYRCP010000441.1:0-2335 GCA_964422755.1 uncultured Bacteriovoracaceae bacterium
CTGAAGACTGTTAGGAAAAGCGGGAATATGCCGCACGTTGAGGGCATGTCTGATGCGAAGATTTGCTGTTTTTTCCGCTAAAGTGCGGGAAAAAGTACTTTGGGATTCCTTCAGACTTCTGCCTAAACAGCTTCAGCCTGACTACGTGAGTAGTTATTTATTATTCATACGTGTAGTCATACCGGCTCAGCTCAACGCTGAGTATAATTCGGATGGATGTACAGGAGGTTTCCATGACCAAAAAAGATGTCTCCCAAATCAAGACAGATAAGGCCCCGCAGGCCATCGGACCTTATTCGCAGGCAATAACCGCCGGTGATTTCTTATTCGTATCCGGGCAGATCCCGTTGAATCCTGAACGTGCCGCCATTATTGCCGGAGGCATACAAGAACAGACCTCTCAGACAATGAAAAATATCGGTGCAATCCTTCAGGCAGCAGGTTCCGGCTTCGGACACGTGGTAAAAGTGGAAATATTCCTCAAGAATATGAACGATTTTTCGGCTATGAATGAGATCTATGCCTCGTTTTTTCCGCAGGACCCGAAACCGGCACGCCAGGCAGTAGAGGTATCCCGGCTCCCCAAAGACGTTCTCATCGAGATCTCCTGTATTGCGTATCTCGGAGATTAAAGGGTGGTTTTGCTGAAATATATGTGATAATAAAAGGTTAGATGACGTTATATGGGAATCAAACCGCTTTTCACCCGGGAACAAAACATCACATCAGGACATCTTAATTTTATGCATTTTTCTGTATGAAAGAAAACTATCGTAAGACCGGGAAGGTGTGCCATGGAAGAGAGTAAACATGGTAAAGGGCGCAAGGCGGATGTCTTGCATTCAGCAACAGAAATTACCTCGACCCTTTTTCTCCTGACAATCGGCAGCATCATCTGTGCCGTGGCAGTAAACGGGATCCTGGTCCCGCAACACTTCCTGAGCTCAGGGTTCACGGGTGTATCCCTCCTGATACACTATTTTTTTCCAACCCGTTCCGTAGGGCTGATCTATCTGATCCTGAACATACCCATGTTTATTATCGGCTGGTCATTCGTGGGCAGACGTTTCTTCGTCTACAGCGTTGCAGGCATGGCAATCTTTTCCCTTGCGCTGCTGAGCGTCCATATTGATATTCCCATTCATGACAAGATCCTCAGCGCACTGCTTGCAGGGATCATAAATGGTGTGGGTAGCGGTATTGTGCTGCGATCCCTTGGTTCTGCAGGGGGAACCGACATCCTCTCGGTCATTCTGCAAAAGGTATTTTCCATAAAACTGGGGACAACCGTGCTGGTTTTCAACGGGGTAATCCTGGGTGTTGCCGCAGGGACCCTCTCTCTTGAAGACGCCCTGTACACTCTCGTCTATCTCTATGTGAATACGCAGGTGCTCAATGTTGTCGTCCTGGGACTCAGCAAGAGAAAAGTGATACTCATCATATCGGACCAATGGGAAAAGCTCTCGGAGGAAATCCTCAAGAAGAACCGGAGAGGGGTCACGATTCTCGAGGGCATCGGCGGATACAGGAGAGAAGAAAAGCGGATCCTCTACAGTGTGATCGCCTTTCAGGATCTGTCCATTCTGAAAAAGATGGTCTCAAAGATCGACCCGAATGCCTTCGTGGTTGTCATGGACACCCTCGAAGTAATGGGAGCCCGGATAGGAAACCAGCCCCACTGGTAACCGTCCGGAATCAAGACGGGTTCTCGGCAGGACGCTTCAGCAACAACCATAAACAAGGCCTTGTTTTTCTGCGGAAGCAGTATTTTAGAATTCCTCATGCCCCGCGGCTTGTCGAAGATTCCGCCGGTTTTTGCGGAGCCACGAGGCAGTTCATTCCTCGCTGTGATTTCAGTGCATTACCGGTAGAGTTTCTTTTCGCTCTCCACCACATCGATAATCTCGTTGATAATACCAGGAAGCTTGCGTGTTACCCGCTCCCAGGAAACCGTCTTCGGGGTCTCATAGATTTCAGAGCGGATATTCTGAGCGGTTTGCTCGATAACCGCAAGCAAGCCGTCTTCGACGAACGGTTTAAACTCGTCGTGGGCACTTACATAGGAACTGAGACGATTGACTATGAACGAGGGGGAAAGCAGAAGATCTCCGGAAAAAAGGATGACGTTCTTGAACACATTGTCCACTATGGCCTCTTCCAGGTTCGTATCGTATTGGAGCCCGCAGTAGGCGGCATTATCCGAATACATCTTGATAAGATCATCAGCCACACTCATATAGGTCGTCGTCAGATCCCTGATAAAATGCTCTGATATGACAAGACCCTCTTCAATGACCAGGGCACTGAGCAGTGTGGTCACGATATCGATTCCCAT
>CAYRCP010000442.1:0-2334 GCA_964422755.1 uncultured Bacteriovoracaceae bacterium
CCAATTCCTTCGAGAATGTCCCTGGCCCTGAGGACTTCATGATCTTCGATACCCCTGAAAGATGCATACGGGGGATTGAGGCCTAAGCAGGTGTACTTATCCGACCCAAGGATGTGCAGCGGATTTACGTCGATATGGTCGATTCCCAGAGAAAGTGCGAATTGTGCTGTCTCAGACAAGTTCTTTTTGCTATCGTTAAAGTCTGGAATTAATGGCAGCGATATTCGCACGCGTGTTTTCTCTGCCATGAATCTGGCATTTTCCAGGATCAGGGCATTGTCAACCCCGGTACCCTGTTTATGCATTTCCGTATCCATATGTTTCAGATCCAGAAGCACCATATCCGTATAATCCATTGTTTTTTTCACTATCTCCGGAGATGCATAACCACAGGTATCCAGCACCGTGGAAATACCCTTATCATGGCATCTCTTTAGAAGGCACAGGGCAAAACCAGGCTGATAAAGAGGTTCTCCTCCGCTCAGCGTCATGCCGCCGTCCTCACCGTAGAAAGGTTTGTCTTTTTCTATCTCCCCCAGCACATCATCTATGCTCATATACGTTCCTATCTGCCTGAATGAACCATGAGGACATGCACCTACGCACTCCATGCACAACGTGCACTTTTCTCGATCAATCTTCGATTCTTTGTCCATGGTGATGGCTCCAACAGGACAGACATCAACACAAGCGCCATAGCTCTTGCACCTCTTGGCAATGAAGTAGAACTGGATGTGTGGCGAGATCGTCTCAGGATTCGAGCACCATTTGCACTTCAGCGGACATCCCTTGAAAAAAACTGTAGTCCTGATTCCCGGGCCGTCATGCGTTGCAAATTTCTTGATCTCTGATACCAATCCGGTTCCTGAACACTCATGTCCGAGGGCCGAGGTGTTATCACTACCAGCTGCGCTGATTTCATTTCTTTTTGAGCTTTTTTTCTGCATAGGGAATTCTCAGTAAACCTTATTTCTGTTCATAAATGCCTGCTCAGGGCGCATGGTCCGCAAAAGACACACATCCTGAGCAGGCAGAAAATTACTCAGCGTAGATAAGTTTAGCTGGTACTTCTTTTGCCATCACGTTGATCATCTCTTCGCTGATGCCCTGTCCGAGACAATACTTGATGAACATCTTCCAGCCAGGAACCGGCTTATTGCCAGGCTGACCTGCGTCGGTGATCAGTACGAGGTTGTCAGGTCCCTTCTCCTTGATCAGTTCTTTGATCAGGTTGAAGGAATAATCGTATGCAACGATCCAGTCAGCCATTCCCGGCCACGGGATGCAGGAACACTCTGCAAACTCGAGGTATCCGCCGAGGTCGATCATTTCTTTGGCTTCCTGCGGGGTCAGAATGGTCATTTCCTGGGTTACGTGATCCATCAGCACCTTCACGTTCATGCCTGTTTTCTTTATATACTTGAGGATCGCAAACTTCTCTTCGTTTGATACGTGGCATGCTGACAGTACGGTTACATCACCTTTGGTGTTGTTGTTGAAGTCAGCCATCACGTCGAGGACTTCGATCATCTCGTCGGTAAGGTCTTCGCCACCGATGCCGCCCTTGGTGACACAGATACCGGCGGTCTCCCAGTCATCACGACCCTGTGCCTGTTTCTGATGCATGGCATCCAATGAAGGGAGCCATACCTCTTTGCACCTGCCGTAGCCGAGCGCTACTTTAACGGCATGGGCATTCATTCCACCAACCGTATGGTTCAGGGTGATACCACCATAAACCTCGACCGGTGTGAATTCGATACCGTCTTTGGCCTTTTCCTTTGCCATTCTCTCAAGGAAATCCTGTATAACGATGCAAGCGTTGTTACACATGGTGTTGTGATCCTTGAAAACCAGAGCCTTCATGCCGGCTTCACTGGCCTCGATACAGGTCTCTACCATGGTGGGTCTTCCCGGCAGCCAACCGCCGAGAGGTGCGCCGTGTATATGAACATCGATACAGCCCTTTAATAATTCATCAACCTTGTCCGGATCTACCGGCTGCCCCGGGTTGAAGTAATTATACGGCCATGCCGGATGTAAACGGTTATGAAGTTCTTCTGCAGTGACTACTCTTCCGAAGGGCTTTTTGGCCCAATCATCCATTGCCTTACTCATTATGCTTCTCCTTTCGTTGATTAGTACAAAAACTGTTCTAACAACACCTGTGTTACAACTGCTGTAATGCTATCCCTCGAGCGGCCTGTAAGGTTTCCCAAGAGGTATGACCTGTTTTCCCCAGAAAGTATTAAGGACAACACCGCTGACCAGCCAGATGATGGAGATGACAACCAGTGGGAGATCCCAGCCTGCGATGACCCAGAATATCTTCTG
>CAYRCP010000443.1:0-2332 GCA_964422755.1 uncultured Bacteriovoracaceae bacterium
ACATTGCTTGAACAATGTTATTTGATGAGGAGGAAGTCAGATGAAACACAGAGCATTGGGTATTTTTGTCATCTTTTTCGTAACGTTCTGGATTTCACCAGCATCGTCAGCACCGATTCTCTATGACTGGGCATTTAATGTGGATGGAGTTTTGTATACCGCTCCTGACACAGGACAATTGCCAGGCTACTTTGATTATTCAGGATTTGATTGGGGTACGGGCTTAGGAACCATATCCATAATCTACAATCCTGGTGTTCCTGGGGATTACTCTTTTCTTTCGTTCTTTGATCATGAGATTGATGAGGGCCTCGGTTTATTTGATAATGAATATGGTGCATCTGCTGGAACACCCAATGATGGTCTACGCTGGGAAATAGATGAACCTGGATATAGTTCTGGTGATATTTATTCCAATGTATTCTCTGGCACGCTTGATAATAACAATGAAGTCCCTGATGGACTGAACGATGATGTCTCCATGGCTATAGGCTGGAATTATGCCCTTAACGAAGGTCAGACTGCTACAATTAGTATGACCTTGACCCAGATATTATCTGGCTATAATGGATTTTATCTTTCCCAGATAGATGTTGAGACACAAGAAACAATTTATTTTTACAGCACACTTGATATTCAGGCAGAAAATATTCCAGCACCTGTGCCCGAACCTTCGACTTTGCTACTCCTTGGATCAGGCCTTGTAGGCATTGTCAGCATAAAAAAGAGAATGTTAAAATAATCTATGTAGTCTTTTTAATATCTTTTACATAGATACGGTTGCAACCCATGTCTTCGGATTTTAATATAATTATAGAAACATATTTTATGTAATTTCACTACTGTCCAAAATAAATCAGATCATCATACAGGCCTGAAGTAAATCAGTAAGTTGCGGAATCAAACATAAGTTTATTAGAATCAGGATGCCCCCATCTCGAATAATTCACACATGCTGTCCAAGACCCTTGCTGAATAAAGAGATTTGGACAGGCTCCGGTTCAAGTGGTGGAGATCGGAAGGGATCATTGATCCAATCATGCAAGTTGCGATAGGTAAAGAGGTTCCAACGAAGAAACGCAACCAGGTTGGACATTGACCATGCGAATTTAGACAAGAACTGGAGGTACTTGATCAGCAGCATGGTGATCAATGCTGTCCAAATCTGGATATGAAGTGCGTTTTCGCTGGTGCCCACAAAGGTTTTGACCTTCAGGTTCTGTTTCAGTGCCTTGAAGAAGAGCTCGATTTGCCAGCGGTCCTTATAGATATTAGCGATGGTGGTAGCACCAAACTTGAGGTGATTGGTAAGGAGTATGATTTCGCGATCATGCTTTTTGTCCAGAACCACGACTCTGCGCAAAACATGGCTGCATTTTTCCTCTGCGCCGGTGCCAGTAAGCTTAATATGTTGGTCACAAAGGACGTTTCTGTTCTTGGGTACTCTCAGATTCTCGACGACGGTATAGATGGCATTGTCCTTGAGCCGAGTAACAAAATATATGCCTTGCTCAGTCCAGTCGGAAAAGAGTTTATAGTCATTGTACCCCCTGTCCATGGCGATAATTGAACCAGGCGGTAAGGGAACCTTGCGGGCAATGGTGACATCATGCTTCTTTCCATTGGATATGTAGGCATATTCAGGAAGATACCCGTCGTGATCCAACAACAAATGCAGTTTTACAGCTCCTTTCGTCTGCCTGTACTTGGCCCACGGGAAAAGAGACAAGCACAGAGAAATCGTCGAAGAATCCAGAGATAACAGCTTGTTTTTGAATCTGAACTTATGCTTTCCCGGCGCCGCTATCCGGCATCTTGTCAAAACCTGATAGAACAGGTCTTGGTACATCTCCCACGGTCGGTGGGCGTTTGCATAGGAAAGCGTAGATTTTTTCGGAGCCCTCTTTATACCCAGATGTTTCATCTTCCCAACACAACAGGCCAACCCTCCGCAGATCTCGCGTATACTCTTTGCCTGAGCCAACTGACAGAAGAGCATAGCTACAAACTGATCCCAACTGCTATATCCCTTGGAATGTTTATCTGTTCCATGTTTGATAACCAATTGCTGAAACTCAACGCGGTTAATTAAAGATAAAAGTTGACTGAACAGACTGGATGAATTTACCATGTGGATATCCTCCCTTTGGGCTTGTTTTTTCGCAGAAACAAATTTTACCCGTTGGGAGGATCTTTCTCAATTATTTTTATGAATCGCTATTTTGGACAAGAGTGATATAAACTATAATTAGTGCATTACTGCCGGCAGTACAATCCGGCATATTTTTGTCTACACCTTCCATCAGTGATGATGGAAATGAGGAGGATGCTA
>CAYRCP010000444.1:0-2331 GCA_964422755.1 uncultured Bacteriovoracaceae bacterium
GCCTCCTGGCACTTTATCGGGCACATCCAGAAAAACAAGGTGAAATATATTGTCCCGCTCTTCGATATGATCGAGACCGTCGATTCCATAGACCTTGCGGAAATGATAGACAAGCAGGCTGCAAAATTCGGCAAAATCATGCCGGTCCTCATAGAAATCAACTGCGCGGAAGAACCCCAGAAAGCAGGCATCATGCCGGCAGATGCAACCGCCCTCATGGAAAAGATCTCTGAACTGAAGAACATCCGGGTACAGGGGCTCATGACCATGGGGCCCTTCCTGGACGACCCGGAAGGTCTCAGACCCTATTTCCGTAAAACCAGAGCCCTCTTTGATCAGCTCACCGACAAGAAGATCGAAAACGTGGAGATGAAGCATCTCTCCATGGGCATGAGCGACTCATACCTCATCGCCATAGACGAGGGCGCAACCCTGGTTCGCATCGGAACGAAAATATTCGGCGAGAGAGATTATCGCTGATTTGAGATGAAGCAGGTCCAAGGTATAGGGTTTAAGGTATAAGGAAAGAACCTCAACAGGTTCAGGACACAGGTAACACGTTCTTGCCTTTTGCTGCGCATGAACTGCTCAGGTAAGGCAATCCGGAACATCCAGCTGGATCGGCATACCCACGCAGGCCCCGGTCATTTGTGCTGCATTGCCCCTGTTCGCTGCAATCTCGATGGTATTTGAACTGCCGCAGACCAGGGCAAGGCCGCCCTCGGGGATATCCGAATACGTCCCGGCAACAAGGCCGATACGCCGGTCCCCACAAACCAGTGCAGTTCCCTGCTGAAGCACACAACATTCGATGTTGGTGATGACAGTGCCGAATTTGTCGATATGCACCACCATGGGTTTTGCCACATCCAGCGTGACAGGATCTCTCAGCGGGACCCCTATCCCCTCACACGAAGGATTCTCCATTACCTTGAGAGCAACAGGGGCAAAAATATCCCTGGCATGAAACGTGGGGGATATCACACCATCCGGGCGCCAGGTCACGGTGGTGATCTCGTCTGCGGGATAGAGGAAGGAAAAAATGCCGTTGTCAGGACCGATAAAGATATGTCCTGCTTTTTTCACCACCAGTACGGCCCGCGCTGTTCCGACCCCCGGATCAACAACAGCGAGATGGATGGTGCCTTCTGGAAAATACGAATACGTTGTGAATAACAGCCATGCACCGGAGAGCACGGCATAGGAGGGCACGTCATGGGTAATATCAACAATGCGCACATCCGGGACCGACGAAATTATTCGCGCCTTGACCTGTGCAACATAGGCATCGCTCGTTCCAAAGTCAGACGTGAAGGTCACAACCTTATGCATACCGCATACTATACCATGCAGTACCTACTCCGGGTCAATACGGCTCTTGCGCGAACTACCCGTATCATCTATACTTGGTTATCATGATTAGTGAGGAACACTGTTTTTATCCTGATTCCTTTATATATTTTGATCCGGCCTCCCGTGGATACCCGAAAGAGGATATCTGCCTGAACGAGAGCATCAGCTGCTGGTTTGTACAACCGAAAGTTCCAAACCAGAAACATGCCACCGTAATCCATCTCCATGGCAATGCAGAGAACATGACCTCTCATATCACCGGCTCGCTCTTCATCCTCGACATGGGGTATAACCTTTTAACCTTTGATTACAGCGGTTATGGCCGGTCAACGGGCAGGCCGTCGCTTGCGGGGATACAGGACGACGCCCGGGATGTATTTTCTCATGTCTTTGACAATCCGGGAAAATTCGGCGAAAACATATTCGGATTCGGCCAGTCCATGGGGGCTTATACCCTGGGCCGCATCCTTCCTGATTTCCCCTCGCTCAAAGGGGCAATCCTGGAAGCAGGCCTTTACTCTTTTTATGACCTTTTCAAGGAGTCATACCCGCAGATTCCGTGTAATGTTCCCCACGAAGGTCTCTCCGCCCTCGAAACCCTTCCCAACAGTGACGTGCCCAAGCTGTTTATTCACGGCACAAATGACGCCGTGGTTCCGTATTCGCATTCACTCAGGATGCATAAAGTGGCCTCTGGGCCAAAAGATCTCCTGATCCTGGATGGAGTCGGTCATATCGAGGCATTCTTATCCCGCCACGCAAATATATACAGAAGCAGGATACACGCATTCATAGAAGATAATCTATAAAAATAGGGCTCATCACAGTAAAGCATACCTGGATCATTGAGGAGCATACTGAGGGATATCATACCACGAAGAGCACGAAGTACACGAAGGAACATATCCCTAATCGATTACCCTGTGTAGAGTTACGTCAATAGTATCCCAAGGAAAGTCATCAGTTGTTAAGACAGGC
>CAYRCP010000445.1:0-2329 GCA_964422755.1 uncultured Bacteriovoracaceae bacterium
CCGGCTGCATGATCCCTTCACGGACATGCCGCATCTCGATCTGCTGCATCCGAGCAGGAGACTTGTGGGGCACCGCCTGGAAAACAGCAGGCTTACTACCCTGGAGGCGTGTGTTCTCGGAGTGGAACGCCACGGCGATGTCCCTGGCTACGAGATTCCGGGGCGCTATTTCGACTGGCTCAGGCGAAGAGATGCCGGGCTCATGGAAGATGTGTTTGAACACAACCGGATTGATATCATCTCCATGGCTGCTCTGGTCAAGCACCTCTCTGAGCTTTTGAGCGGCAGTGATGGGGGCATGGCAGGGCACATCTCCGATGTTCTTGCTGCAGCCAGACTGCATCATGATCGAGGTAATATGGAGATTGCACGGCATTTCTACGGATGCGCGGTAAAAACGGACAATGCTTCGGTTTCCCGCGAAGCCAGGAAGGCATTGTCCTTGATGCACAAAAGGGCGGGCCTGTGGGAAGAGGCATTACCCCTCTGGGAAGAGATGCTGGAGGACAACCCGCATGATGTCTTTGCCGTGCAGGAGCTTGCCAAATGGCTGGAGCACAAAAAACATGATTATGCCCGGGCCGTAAAGATTGTCGAAGGCATTCTGGGTGATGCCCCGGGCTTATCTGAAGAAGAGAAAGAATCCCTGAGATACCGGCTCAACAGGCTCAAGGACAAACACGGCAGAGCCGCTCAAGCGTGAGGCCCGGCCCCTGCAGTTATTGTCCGGGAGTATTGCCCGAGATCAACCGCATCTCCCGGGCTATCTCACGACTGAACGCCTCAAGGGCAGAGCTCTGGGCTGTCACCAGTGCTTCATAATCAGGAGATGCTACGGGCTCGGTAAACGATGATTTTTTCCGCAAGAGCAGTTTTCTCCCTCCCTTGCCGAAGATGCTCCACCGGGTAACCAGGGATACGTTCTCTGATAAGGACCCGTCAAAACGGATAACGTCGAGGGCGAGCCGGTAATCGATTGACTGCGATCCCCGCCATGGATAGACTCTAAACGCATCGGCAGACAACAGGCTCGTGAGATTCTCGGTGAGTACGCGAGAGATATTCTCCTCCAACGTTTCGGCCCACTTGTTGAATTCCGCGAGCTTAAGCTCATGTCCGCCCCCGCGGGTAACGATCTGGGGGCGGTCGAGATACTCCGGTATTTCCACAGGACCGATTCCGAGCGTAAAGCCTGCGGTATCTCCCGTGATTGGCTCTTCCATGGTTGTTGCCTGCATCGGACTCAAAACATAGAATTGTGCAGGAAGGGTTCTGGCACATCCTGCGCAGATCAGCAAAGAAATACCCATGAGGAATAACTGTAACCGTACTGTCATATGCTTCATGCCATCATCTCCCTTCTGATCCTGCCTTGCCGCGAATAAGTGCTTCAGGGTGCCGTTCAAGGTAATCGGCCCATGCCCGGATCGAACGCGCTGCAGAGGAGAGCTCTTCAAGGGTCCTGGTGACCTGGTAGATCAATGCGGAATCGTCTGATGTGATGCTTTCGATCGCGCCAAAGGTCTTTTCTGCCTGTACCAGGGCATTACGTGCAGCAATGGCAGCCTGGTCCATGTCTGTCTGCAGTACGGTGATCTGCTTGTCGAATTTGCTCACAAATTTTTTTGCCTCACTGACGGTGCCCTGAAAACCCTTTGCGAGAGGTTCGATTTGAGTGTTTAAACTCCGGACAAGCTGCTGGAGGTCTTTGAGTGTCTCGTTCATGCCGTGGACGCTTTCAGCAAAATCCGGTGAATTCACGGTCTTGTCGATGCCTTCGATTGCAGAGATAAGTTTGCTCATGAGTTCTTCAAGCGGCAGGTTGACCAGCGCATTGGTAAACTCTTCCAGACTCGAGGGGATGGTGGGTATTTCAGGGTATTTCGAATTCGAACCCACGAGCCTCACCGGTTTTTCACGATGGAAATCGAGCTCTATGATTAATTGGCCGGTAATGAGATTCTGCAGCTGGAGCTGCGCCTTCAGCCCCTGTGCTATCAGGAGCTTGAAATATTCTCCCGGATCGAGTTTTCCTTCCCTGGCGGAGATACTGTTCGGGTCCAGTTCTACCAGCACCGGGATGCGGGCTGAAACGGTATCGGGTTCGAATCGAAGGGAGATGTCTGTGACAGTGCCGATTTTTACTCCCCTGAAGACCACCGGTGCCCCGACGTTCAACCCCTTTACCGAGCCTTCAAAATACATGACAAACGTAGGATGTTTTGAAAAAATCCTGCCAGTGCCGAATATGGTAATTCCTATGATCAGGAGCGTTGCTGCTCCAAGAACAAATACCCCGATCAGTGTTTTGCTTGGTTGTTTTTTTATC
>CAYRCP010000446.1:0-2323 GCA_964422755.1 uncultured Bacteriovoracaceae bacterium
CCCCACAGGTGAAAATCGAGCATGTACGTGAGATCCCTGATCGGCTGATACGTGGCGCCCCTGCCGAACGCAAGGACCTTCTTCAGGTTGTCCACGCTTATCTCATGTATGGTGGTGCGGGAAAACAGCGCCGGATCATCCCAGTTTGTGGACTCATTGTCGAGGATGTTGAAATACAGGCCGGAAATGAGCACAACCAGCAAGACACCAACGATACAGTATTTTCTCTTATTGTTCACATTCCCCATCCTTTTGCGTTGCTCTTCCCGCCGCAGGAAAGAGCATTACACCTTCTCATATTCATTACGATATCATCTTCTCGGAGACCTCACAACAACCGCGTGGTTAAGCCCCGTGATGCGTTATCTATCTAGTTACCGTTACGGTTCGCACCCTCTCCTCTATCGGTATCCACAGGCTGCGCCATGAGATTATCTGTACAAACGGCGGGCTGGTTGCTATAGTGCTGCAGACCTATAATTTAAGGGGACATTACATGATCGTATCTGAAACAATGATGCAGTATATGGAAAATTCTTCCTGGATTCGCAGGATGTTCGAAGAAGGTGCCCGGCTCAAGGCCCTCTATGGGGCTGAGAACGTATTCGACTTCAGCCTCGGAAATCCCGACCTCCCGCCGCCTGAAACAGTCCTGGAAACCATGGCCGGGCTTGCAAAGACCATGTCTCACGGATATATGCCCAATGCCGGCTACATAGATGTTCGTCAAACCATCGCCTCCCATGCCGGTGATATGTATGAGGTTGATCTTGGTGCCGACGATATCATCATGACCTGCGGCGCAGGAGGAGGCCTGAATGTGGTCTTGAAATCCATCCTCAACCCGGGTGATGAGGTTATCGCCATCTCACCCTATTTTGTCGAGTATGGGTTTTATGCAGGAAACCATGGCGGCATCCTGGTAAATGCCCCGTGCGGAGACGATTTTCTGCCCTCATCGGAAACCATCGCCAAGGCGATCACCAGCCGCACAAAAGCCATCATCATCAATTCTCCCAACAATCCTTCGGGAAGGGTGTATCCTGTGCAGACCCTCATCATGCTGCAGGAGCTTCTTCAAGACCATCCCGATATCCTGGTGCTCTCGGACGAACCATACCGCAAGCTCGTGTATGATGGTAGAGAGGTCCCCTCGGTGCTGAAATTCATCCCCAACTCCGTTGTAATTACCTCTGCATCAAAGGAACTCTCCCTTGCAGGACAGCGTATCGGTTACATTGCCGTCAGTCCCGCGATTAAAAACAAGCAGGATCTTGTTGACGCACTGGTCCTTGCAACACGCATCCTCGGTTTTGTCAATGCACCCGCACTGATGCAGAAGGTGCTTGCCCAGTGTATTCACGACAGCATCGACATCTCCATCTATAAAAAGCGAAGGGACCTGCTCATGGAAAGCCTCGACAAGGCAGGCCTGTCATATGTCCCTCCTGAAGGCACCTTTTATCTCTTTGTTAAATCCCCCCTTGAAGACGATGTCGCCTTCTGCAGCGCCCTGCTCGAGGAGAAGATACTTGCTGTCCCCGGAAAGGGATTCGGACATCCGGGCTATGTGCGGTTTGCCTACTGCGTAGACGAGGGAAGCATCACAGGCTGTGCCCCCGGTTTACTCAGGGTAATGGAGACATTAGGCGCTGGGCACTAGGCGCTAGGCATGAGGAAAAGAAAAATACGAGAGAAAAAAACAATCGCATGGTGGTGGATAAAGACATTTCGAATGTCGAATTTCGGATTGCGAATTTAAGGACTGAAGAAGACAGGGTACAAGGCAAAAGGACATCCGGGACAGCTGAACACGCCAGAATATAGGTAGGGCGGTGCTTGGCACCTGCACCCCGAATGTCTTTTTTACCCTTAAACGAAGTACCGCAGGCCTTTCATCTTAGAACGGGATGTCATCAAACTCCTGGGAATCCGGCGGGTTGTCGTTCCCACCAGCAGGCGCGTATCCGTTATCACCCTGATTATCCGAGTACCCTCTGGCATTATCAGCAGGGGATAGGAGCTGCATGGTGCCGGCAACCACTTCGGTGGTGTAGCGCTTGTTCCCGTCCCGGTCGTCCCACTGGCGGGTCTGAATCCTGCCTTCAATATACACATGCTTTCCCTTGGTAAGGAGCTTTGCACAATTCTCCGCAAGCTTTCCCCATACAACGATCCTGTGCCATTCCGTGCGTTCCTGGCGCTCACCGCCCTGATCCGACCAGAACTCGTTGGTTGCCATGGTGAAATTTGTCACGGCCTTGCCGTTTGCGGTAAATCTCATCTCAGGATCTTTCCCGAGCCGACCGATTAATATAACCTT
>CAYRCP010000447.1:0-2323 GCA_964422755.1 uncultured Bacteriovoracaceae bacterium
GCAATGACCAATTCCATCAGCGAGGTTGAAGACGCAGATCTCTTCTTTGTTACCGGCACCAATACAACGGCTCAACACCCGCTGATCGGTTCCAGGATCATCAACGCCGTTGAAAATGGTGCAAAGCTCGTACTGGTAGACCCCCGGGAAATCCAGCTTGCAGGATTTGCCGACATACACCTGAGGCAGAATATCGGCACCGATGTGGCTGTGTTGAACGGCATCATGAATGTCATCATCGAAGAAGATCTCTATGATAGAACCTTCGTAGAGACAAGAACAGAGGGGTTTGACAATCTCAAGTCGGTGGTAAGCCGATATACCCCCAGGGTTGTGGAACAGATTTCAGGCATCAGATCAAAAGATCTCATGGAGGCAGCACGCCTGTATGCCAACGCCGACAAGGCCATGCTGCTCTATGCCATGGGTATTACCCAGCATACCACTGGAACGGATAATGTAAAATCCTGTGCAAACCTTGCCATGCTCACCGGTCATGTAGGGAGACCATCAACCGGGGTGAATCCTCTTCGGGGACAGAACAACGTCCAGGGTGCATGCGACATGGGTGCCCTGCCGGTGGTATACACCGGATACCAGAAGGTTGTTGATGGCGCGGTAAAAGAAAAGTTCGAACAAGCCTGGGGCGTTGAAGGTCTTGACGACAAACCCGGGCTGACCATCACCTCCATGATGGCTGCAGCGCAGAAAGGTGATCTCAAAGCGCTCTACATCATGGGAGAAAATCCCTTGATGAGTGATCCGGATTCCACCCATATCGAGGTTGCACTGTCAAATCTCGATTTTCTTGTGGTCCAGGACATCTTCCTTTCAGAGACCGCAATGCTGGCCGATGTTGTCCTGCCTGCCGCATCCTTTGCCGAGAAATCCGGCACCTACACGAATACCGAACGCAGGGTTCAACTCTCGCACAAGGCCCTTGATCCACCCGGACAGGCGCGCACCGACTGGGAAATCATCCAGGATGTATGCAGACGTTCAGGCTTTTCCATGAGCTACGCCAGTTCTGACGATATCTTAAAAGAGATCAATCAGGTAACGCCTTCCTATGCAGGGATTACCCTTGAACGGATCGAAAAAACGTTCGGCCTTGCCTGGCCATGTCCCAATGAGGATCATCCGGGCACACAGTATCTGCATAAGGACCGGTTCACCAAAGGCCTGGGGAGCTTCCTGCCGTGCGAATTCATACCGCTGGCAGAGGTTCCTGACGGGGAATATGATTTTATCCTCACCACGGGAAGGGTCTACTATCAGTATCACACAGGAACCATGTCCCGGCGTGTCAGTCTCCTGGAAAGGGAGTCCCCGGAGGCGCTTGTGGAAGTCAATCCGGAAGATGCCCGCAGGCTCGGTATCAGTAACAACGACCTTGTGGAACTGACTTCGCGCAGGGGCTCCATCAAACTCAGGGCAGAGGTTACGCAACGTGTGCCCAAAAAAGTGGTGTTTTCGACATTCCACTTCAAGGAGGCTTCGGTCAATCTGCTGACAAACCCAGCACATGACCCGGTTTCCGGGATACCTGAATATAAAGGATGTGCCGTCAAGATAAGGAGGTGTGCATGAAGACACTAGCCAGGAAGGATCTCATAGACGTACTCAAGGCCTGGTCCCGCGACTATACGGTTCTGAGCCCGAATAAAATATGCCGCGATGAGACCATGTTCGATGTGTTTGACGAACAGAGATTTACCCTTGACTATACGAAACCTTCCATGCCGCCCAAGGCTTCCTTTCTTCCCCAGAGCGACACCATCTTTACCTTCGATGAACAGGGGTATCACCCGGTCATTGCCGAGAAGAAAACCATCTTGTTCGGTATACGTGCGTGCGACATGAAAGCAATCCTCCAGTCAATGAGCTTTATGACAACGGATACAGATGATGTCTTTTACCGCTCTCGCCGGGAGCATATTCTTACGGTGGTTATGGCATGTGCAGGGCCACAGAATGAGACCTGTTTCTGTACAACAACCAACAGCGGTCCCTTTTCGCTAAAAGGCTATGACCTCCAGTTTTACGATATGGGGGATAACTTTCTGGTAGAATCCGGGAGTGAAACAGGATCATCGCTCATGACTTCCGGCGGGTTCTCGGATGTGGATGAAGAAAGCGCTCTTAAACAAATACATTCGTTCCGGCAGCAGGCACAGGAGAAGATACCCCTTGTCCCGCAGCTTATTGGGGCCATGGACAAACTCGCGAACAATGGTGTCAGTGACGATCTCTGGGAAGAGTTCGGGAAGAAATGTATCGTGTGCGGCGGATGCACCTTTGTCTGTCCCACGTGCACCTGTTT
>CAYRCP010000448.1:0-2307 GCA_964422755.1 uncultured Bacteriovoracaceae bacterium
GCGGTGCCGAACCCAACCACTTTGTGGATGGAGCAACCGTGGATAAGGAACTGCTCAGAAAGATCTACGACGAGGGCGGCGCGACATACTGAAAAGTGGTTCTTCGCAGGGAAGCATACTTTCAGTCCCTCAAGGTTGTACAATTCGTGCAGTATAGTACCTGGAGAAAAGAAAAACTCGCGCAAAGGCGCAAAGAAAGACTGAATATGAGCTGGGGGAAGGTCATTGTTGATTCCTTGGCGGCGCGAGAATGAACTATTGTTGAACAACGACTGGCACGTAACGGCTGTTTCACGGGCGCTTTGACGCCGCATAGGCCATGCGTGTTCTTGGCAATTTCCTGTTGCTTTGCGTTAAAAGGTCTGCAATCCCTCCAGGGTGGTCTTGATGGAACCGATAGAGGCGGAGAGTTCCTGGCGTTCAAAGTCGGAAAGCGGTATATCGAGCTTTGATATGATGCCGCTTCCCCCAAGGATGTGAGGGAGTGAGATGGTAATATTCTCTATCCCTTCCACCTCGTCCTGAGGGGTACATACGGTGAGAATGGCCCGCTGGTCGTGGATAATCACATCGACAAGCCTTGCCAGGGCGCAGCCGATACCGTAATATGTGGCGCCTTTTCCCTCGATGATGTGATAGGCGGCGTTTCTCACCTTTTCATCGATGTCGTCTTTTGTCTCTTCGTTGAGCGAACAGTCCTGCTGGTGACAGAAATCATCCAGAGACATGCCACCCACCCTGACAGCAGACCAGGCGAGCACCTCGGAGTCGCCGTGCTCGCCGATGACGTAGCCGTGGATATGCTGCGGGTCCACCCCGAGGAGGATTCCCAGCAGGGTCCTTAACCGGGCGGTGTCCAGCATGGTGCCCGAGCCGATCACCCGGGATGAGGGCACGCCGTTTTTCCGGGCATAGTGCGCTGCTATGTGGGTCATGATATCCACCGGGTTGGTGGCGACCACAATGATGGCATCCGGGGCATGGTGGACAATCCGGGGAATGATGTCTGCGAATATTAAAGAATTGCGGCCCAGAAGCTCGATCCTGGGCTCGCCGGGTTTCTGGCCTACCCCTGCCGACATGATCACCACCTGGCTCCCCTCAAGGTCGGAGAATTCTCCCGGGATCACCCGCAAGGGATGGGCAAAGGGCACGGCATGGAAGATATCGTTTGCCTGGGCCTGGGCGCGTTTTTTTGATGCATCCACCAGGACGATCTCGCGGCCGATACCCCGCATAACCAGAGAATATGCGCAGGTTGCGCCAACAAGTCCGGCACCTACTATCCCGATTCTCATTTTGTTTATCCTTTCACATACCGGGGTAATACCTCGGAGATGTATGGTTGGATAGTTCTAAGAAGTAATGGCAGGAAATGCAAAAGCAAGCACCTTTATGAACAGGCGTATTGAATGGATCATGGGCTGCGAGAAAAGATTATTGGTAACCATCTCAGGTATGGTATGAACGTTTGTAGAATACGTAAACACCAGGGGAGACATTACATGAAGAACGCATGCATCGTATTGGTGTTGATGTTTATTTCCGTCGTGCTTGTCAGTGTACCATCGAGTGCTTCCGCCGCATCTGCCGAGGCCGGATTCAGGGGGACCTACTGGGGTGTGGACCTCTCCGCCCGCCAGGATATGAGGGACATCTCGTGTGAAGATGGATTCTGCTCCTATGTGCGGAGCAAAGAAGACCTGAGTATGGGGGGTGCCATAGTAACGTCGGTGACGTATCGTACCCTTCATGGCCAATTTGTGGAGGTGGTCATCGAGGCGCCGGTGGAGACGAGACAAGGGCAGTCCCCGGGGTTTGAAAGCGAAAACTTTCTCACCCTGAAAAAAGTCTGCCACGATCGTTTCGGGAAAACCTCGTTTGCCGCATCCTTCGAGACCGTGCGTGCCGAAATATACCGGTGGGAATACACCGATATTCGCAAGATCCTGCGGGTCAATCTCAACAAAAACAGCATGCAGCTTACGATAACCGATTATGATCTGCTCAAGCGGCTGAAGGACGCACCTGAAAAACGGCAGGAGGCCCTCACCGAGAAAACCGTGAAACCGGAGGCTGGTGTTGAACAAAGCGGCGAAACAATCCCGGCACCAACTGAAGTGACCGGCGATACATCCGAGGTGACATCCGCTAAAGAGGGAAAAAGAGGCACCCCGAAAGGACTGAAGAAGGCTGCAAAGGTTCTGCGCTGGCTGTTTGTGAACGATAATCCTGCAACCGGAGACGACCCGGCAGTACAACCCCATTGAACTGCCCCGCAGGCTCGCAGAAAACGAGCGGGGTCTT
>CAYRCP010000449.1:0-2291 GCA_964422755.1 uncultured Bacteriovoracaceae bacterium
TTGCCAGGCAGCTCATCTGCGATTCGCCGCCTGGCCTACACCCTATACCTTAAACCCTATACCCTCAAAAAAATCAATTTCTGTGATCGAAAACCCTCTGGGATTTTCTGCCGGTCCTGGGGAGGGTCCCGTAATCAACGATCTCGACACTGCCCCTGACCAGGAGAGATTTTCTGAGGTCGATTCCGATCTTTTTACCGGTATCCTGGTCTGCTCTTGGATCAGCGCCTTCCTGGCGCTCCACCTTGATGGTCATGTAGTCCTTGCCGTCGTCTGCCCTGTCCAGGTGGATCTGGAACTCGCTCCCGATTCCCTGTTCCTTGGAGAGGATCTCGTCGATGTGGCTCGGATACACATTGACTGCGCGGATGATGAACATGTCGTCTGAGCGGCCGCATATCCTGTCGTGTCTCGGAAGGGGCGATCCGCACGGGCACTGTCCGGGAATGAGTCTCGTCAGATCCCGTGACCGGTACCTGACAAGCGGGACACCCTCTTTTTTCAGCGTGGTGTAGACCATTTCCCCCACGTCGCCTTCCTTTACCGGCTCCAAGGTTTCCGGGTCCAGGATCTCCATGATATAATAGTCTGCCCAGTAGTGGATGCCAGTGTGGTGTTCACAGTCCAAGCCGGTCCCCGGGCCGTACAGCTCAGTCAGGCCGGGTATGTCGAATACGTGCTCTGCCCTGAAGAGCTCTTTGACCTTTTGCCGCAGGGCGTCGCTGGCGCGCTCCGCACCCATGATGATCTTTTTCACGTTGATCTTGTCCATGAGGCCGTGCTTTTCCACCTCTTCGGCGAGCAGCAGCGCCATGGACGCGGTGCAACAGATCACTGTGGGCTGAAAGTCCTCGAGAAACTGCAGGTGTATCTCGGTGTTGCCCGGGCCCACAGGCAGTGCCATGGCGCCGAAGCGTTCACAGCCGTTCTGGAACCCCACGCCCGCTGTCCATACCCCGTAGCCTACGCATATCTGGACCCGGTCCTGCCGGGTTAGTCCTGCCATCTCGTAGCAGCGGGCAAACATGTTGGCCCAGTCATCCACGTCTTTTTCGGTATACACAAGAACTTTGCGCTTTCCGGTCGTTCCGGTAGAGGCGTGAAGCCGGACAATATTCTCGAACGGTACTGACCGCAGAGGATAGGGGTACCCGTTTTGAAGATCTGCTGCCGTGACAAAGGGAAGCCTCTTGAGATCGTCGAGGGTCCTGATGTCTTCAGGCTTTACACCTGCCCTGTCAAAGCTTTCACGGTAAAACTCGGAGCCGTGATAGGCGTGGTTTACTGTCCATTTCAGTCCTTCGAGCTGGAGAGTTTTCAGTTCATCAGGGGTTGTAAACGTTGGCATAAATGAGTTCATAGGTAATTTCCTCCTATTCTAATACAGGTTCAAGCGATTCATAACCTGCTTCAATGGCTTTGATATTCTGCGATACAAATCTGCCCGGGGATATCTCATTGATAATGGAGCGGACCTCGTCAATACTGTGGCCCATGATTCCGGTTACGAGTCCCAGCATGATCATGTTTGCACTGCCCGGAGAACCCATGGAAAGCGCCATGCCGGTTGCATCGATGGTATAGTCGAAAGGTCCCTTTTCCCGGGCATTCACCACCGAGATGCCGTCCTTTTTGAGCATGTGCAGGTAGTCATCGGCCTCGGTTTTTTCAAGACCGATGAGCATGTCTGCCGCGCCTGCAGGAATGAGCGGGCTCTCATATGAACCGATCTTGAGGCTTGCCGTGACCGTGCCGCCTCTCATTGCCATGCCGTGGGTCTCCGAGGTGATGAGGTTCATCCCGTCTTTGAAGGCGATCTCTGCGAGCGCCTTGGCCAGCAGCAGGATTCCCTGGCCTCCTCTTCCTACCATAATGATCTGTTTGTCTCGCCGGTGGGTTCTCATCATTGTTTTGCCTCTGCCTTGATTGCGTTCTTCGGACAGATGTCTGCGCACACCCCGCATCCGATACACAGTGCCCGGTCTATCCTGGCCGAATCTTGGCCCAGTTCGATGGCGGGGCACTCAAATTCTTTTACGCAGTAGCCGCAGGCGTTGCAATCGTCGGTTATGTGCATGGAATAAGCTTTCTGGTCCTTGAGCACACGCCGGTCTCTGATGCAGGGATGGCGGGCGATGATTGCAACAACGCCCATCTCTTCGCTTGCCGCGTATGCCTTCTTTGTTGTCTCGATAAGGCCGTTGACATCATAGGGATCTTGGATAAATACGGTTTCGATGCCGCAGCCTTTTAAAATATCTTCAAGCTGCAGGGTTCTGCCGGTATAGTCA
>CAYRCP010000450.1:0-2283 GCA_964422755.1 uncultured Bacteriovoracaceae bacterium
GTTTTCCATTATTGCCTCATTTTCTCTCACGCCCATGCTTTCGTCCTTTGCCATGAAAAACGCAAAGGACCTTGAGAAAGGATGGGGATTCATCGGTAGACACCTCATATTCTTTTCCCGCTGGATCGACGCCCTGAGGAAAGAATATCTGGTGGTTCTAGGTGCTTGTCTGGAATGGAGAAAATTGACCATCCTGTTTACCTTGGTCACAGTTGCCGGGTCGGTCTATGTCATGAAATATGTCGGCGGCGAGCCGTTCCCGAGTTCTGACAGTTCGGAGGTGACCATTGTTGCCGAACTGCCGCAGGACATCTCCATTGCCGCCAGCCAGGAAGTGCTCTCCCGGATCGATGCGATCGCACAGAAGATCCCCGAGCTCAAGGATTACACATCCACCATTGGCGGGAAGAACAAGGGGATATACGATCTCAAGGCACACATCCGTCTGAATGATTATACCGAGCGCGACAGAAGCGACAACGCCGTGGCACAGAGTCTTGTCGAGGATCTCTGTACAATACCGGACCTCGAATTCAGTGTAACTGCGG
Organism: uncultured Bacteriovoracaceae bacterium; assembly: GCA_964422755.1. Lineage (GTDB taxonomy): Bacteria > Desulfobacterota > Desulfomonilia > UBA1062 > UBA1062 > DSAD01. Next base: position 549 of record CAYRCP010000450.1, read on the forward strand.
GCAGGTCACACGGCAACGTAGGCGATATGGATGTGGAACTGTATGGCACGGATTATACCGAACTCGTGAGACTTTCCGAGCAGGTCAGGCAGATCATGTACGCTACCGGCAACTACCAGAGCATCATCAGTTCGTACAAAACACCACGAAAGGAGATGAGGTTTGTCTCCGATAAGTTCAGGTCGAGCGTGTACGGCGGGAATAATGCCCTGTTCGGGAAAGTGCTGAAGGCATCCATAGAAGGTGATGATACGTCTGTCCTGAGGGATCGGGGTGAGGAGTACGACATCAATGTGGCCCTGGATGAAAAATACACGAATTCAATGAATCTGCTCGGCGCGATTCTGGTTCCCCTTACCAAGGACGAAGTACTCAATCCCATCAACAAGGTGGGAACATTCATCCCTTCAAGGGCAGAGGCGAGTATCGAGAGAAAGGACAAGCAGCGAAAGATTACGCTCACGAGTTATTTCAGCAGGCTTTCCCTGACAGAGAACATGGCTCTTCTCCAGGATAAATTTGACGAACTCGACCTGAAACCCGGATACAAGATTCAATTTGCCGGTGATGTGGAGCTCAATCAGGAGGCCAGTGAAGCAACATCACAGGCGTTCCTGATCGCCTCCATCCTTACCTTTATGCTCCTGGCCGCCATCCTGAATTCCATAACGCATCCGTTCACCATCCTTTTGAGCATTCCCCTGGGGTTGGCCGGGGTTCTGTATTCGCTCTTCTTTTTCGGCATTACCATGAATATGATGGCAATGATGTCCATTGTCATGCTTGTTGGTATCGTAGTCAACGGCGCTATCCTTATCATCGATGATGCCATGAGCTCCATCAAGGAAGGCAAGGATTCACTCTCGGCAATCAAGGATGCATGTTCGGAGAAGTTCAGACCGATCCTCATGACCAATATTGCCATTATCTGCGGTCTGCTGCCCCAGGCGCTCGGCGGTGCCGGGGCGAACTTCAGGGTGGCCCTTGCTGTTCCCACTATCGGCGGCATTATTGTCTCAACCCTCTTTACCATGGTGTTCATCCCGATTATTTTCTATTATATGGAGAAGATCAGGGGACAGGAAAAGATGCTGGGACGGGTTTTCAGGTCCAGGCGATAAATTTATTCAGCGTCAGAGATTGACAACCCCGATTTTTTGCCTAATGTTATATGCATGTCCATAACGTTGCCCCGCAGCAAGACAAAAATCGTATGCACCATAGGACCTGCGTGCCGCTTACGGGTCACTCTTCAGAAAATGATACTCGCGGGTATGAATGTGGCCCGGCTCAATTTCAGCCATGGTACGCTCGATGAACACGCACGCGACATACGCACCATAAAAGATCTCTCGGAAAAACTTGGCAAGCCTGTTGCAATCCTGGCAGATCTGCCTGGTCCCAAGATTCGTATCGGTGCTCTGGAGAACGGGACATGCATCCTGGAGAAAGGCAACAAGGTCGTGCTTACGGCTCGCGATGTTGTTGGTTCTTCATCGATCATCCCTGTCCAGTTCGCCCCCTTTATCGGGAGTATCGCAAAGGGAAGCAGTATCTTCCTCAATGACGGCTTTATCCACCTGAAAGTGCTCAGTCTACAGGGCGAAGATGCTACCTGCAGGATAATTACCGGCGGGCAGCTCCTCTCTCACAAAGGGATGAATCTCCCTGATGCCAGGCTTACCGTGAATCCTGTAACAGAAAAAGACCTGGAATTTGTGAAATTCGGCCTGGA
>CAYRCP010000451.1:0-2280 GCA_964422755.1 uncultured Bacteriovoracaceae bacterium
TACATTGTCTGTGAAGATAACAACAAACCCTCACCTTTTTCTAAAAGCATGCATTCGACAGTACTTCCCTTTCAAAAAAAACACTATCCGGTATCTGCCACGGCCGTTGATCTGGGAGGGGACTTCACTGCCTTTGTCAATTCGTTCCAGTATTTCGTACAAGAGGAATCGAACATGCCGGCACTGAAGACAGCGGCAGAAAATGCAGGATATATATCCTGTCCAGATCACAGCTCAGGGATAATATGGTGGACCTCTTCCGATTCATTGCCGATCTGAAAAGAAACCCCCACCCGGGGATCTCAGCGTGAAATCACCCGTCATCCATCACTTCTCCACAAGGACCGATCTTGGCGGGATCTCCATCTATCTGCCCAGGAGCAGAAATCTCTACAGCGCAGACAGGTTGAACTATTCCGGGACGGATTTTGTCCGGGACTTTCCCGGGGCATGGGTCAACGTGCTGCCCGAGATCCTGGAATAGAACGGAGAGTTACGGAATTATCCCCGGAGAACAACACGCTGACGGTTCAGCTCTTTTTCCTCACCCATGAATACACGACGCAGCGCGCGTTGAACCTCACTGGTCCCAGTCGAGAGCATCGACGTCATCAGGATAGGCTCCGACGCCGAGAAAACCGAAGCATTCCGGCTCTCCCTCGGTAATATAGGCAAGCACGCCGCTCCCATCCGGCTCGGTAATTCCTTCGTCAATGATTCCGCCTGCCGGCTCGGTCCCGTCATTGAGCTCTTGCCGGGTTATGGTGAGATAATACTCATCGTTGGAGGTGTTCGTGTCGTCATTGCGGGCCATAAAGGCCATTTCACTCTCATCGTCAACAACACTGCCGCCGCCCATGACCTCCCAGTTTCCGGTGGCATCGGTGCACTGGGTGATTTTGAACGACTTGTCACCGGTATCGCCTTCCCAGGTGAACTGGACCCTGTCCGTCCCCGCGCTTGCATGCCAGATCCTGAGCTCCTCGCCGTCCCGTTCCGTATAGTACACTCCGGCCTGAGTGCTGCCGGTGGCATACTGGGTTACAATATACTCGGCACCGCCATCTACTAAAAAGGCCATGTTGATGGTCAGGTCATCCCCTGAATCGATCAGGGTGATCTCTCTGTCCACGGGGACAGAGGTAAGCTCGGAGAAGAACGTCCGTAAATACGGAACATATACCGAACCGGTATCATTATCGATGGTTGCCGTCATATCACCGATGGTGTAGGTGCCGTCTTCTCCCCAGTATTCAAGGAATTCATTGACCTTTGCAATATGGCTGTCAAGGATTGCGATCTGCTCAAAGATACATTCGTCCTGGCCGATATCGGGGTTGAAGAGTTTGCCAAGAACACTCTCCAGGGCCTGAGGATCCCATGCAGCCCATGCATCCAGGGAGTTGTCCCCGAGATCCTCCCCGCTGTCTTCAAGAAAGGGCGTACACGATTTCACTTCCGTGCTGAAGGTACTCAGGGCCGTGCCCGTGCTGTTGTCTGACTCCGTTCCGCAGGCAGTGAGTCCTGCCAGAAAAAATATAATTGCTATGGAAAAAAAGATGCGTGCTTTTTTCATGGTTCACCTCTTTATCTGCTGTTCTCAGGTATACGTCATCGGGTTGTTGTATCAGCCACATTACTCAAAAAAGCATCAATTCTCAAGCTATTTCACCAACACCCAATCCTCTCCAACTTATTATTTTAATTGATTATTTAGGATACTTCTTCCATGTCTTCACAAGATCACCGGTAAATCCGGATGGTTATGCACCCGTCACCGTTTCGCCCATGCTGCCGTCATCAAGAGGCCGTAGAAGTCAGCTCTGCCTCACTGCCTGGGAACAAAAAGTTCCATCTGAGGGAAATCATCCAGGTTTTTGGCAATTCCTGCCTTGAGGAATGAATTGACCCAATTGATGATATCGTTTCTTCGTATCAGGGTTCGAAGCCGGCACATCCTTTCCCGTCTATCTTCCTGGCTCATGGTAAAGGCTTTATAGATGGCATCTGCGACCCCCTCGCGGTCATAGGGGTTGACCAGGAGAGCACCCGGGTACAGCTGGGCGGCAGCGCCTGCGAATTCACTGAGAATCAGCACGGCATTTTCTTCTATCGAGCACGCACAATATTCTTTGGCAACCAGATTCATCCCGTCTTTGAGCGGGGTAATCAATGCAACCTCACACGTCCGGTAGTAGGCAACCAGCTCTTTGCGGGACAATGAGCGGAATATGTAGTGCACAGGCGTCCATCCCACTTCTGTGTAGCGCCCGTTGATCT
>CAYRCP010000452.1:0-2277 GCA_964422755.1 uncultured Bacteriovoracaceae bacterium
GACTCTTGTCTTTTTATCCCTCGTCGCTAACATAACATATACTAAAGGAGGAGCCTATGCGACTGGATAGAAATATCAAGCAAAAGGAGCATGATCCCTATGGTGAAGGGCGAAAGTATTCTGAAGGCACATACTGTCCGGAGTGTCACGCTCTTTATGAGGGGGGAAGGTGGAAGTGGCCGAAAAAGAAAGTTATGACCGGTGTGCCATTGCTGTGCTCGGCCTGCAAGAGAATCCGCGATAGATTCCCGGCAGGCCAGGTCTATCTATCCGGAAACTATTTAGAGAAACACAAGACTGAGATTATGAATCTCATTGACAATATTATCGAGCAGGAAAGATTGCGATCACCTCTGAAAAGAGTGATCAATTTCACAGAGGAAAAGAAGGAGTTGTGTGTAAGCGTGACGGACAATCACTTGGCCCGGCATATCGGGGATGCGCTGCACAAGGCATATAGGGGAGATCTGGCGGTCAAGTATTCCGACGGGGAGAAATTTGTGCGGATGTACTGGCATAGAGATGTATGAGGCCCCCTGTTGTTAATAGTGCACATGACCTTGGCTGAACCCTCACGCAAATGATGGTATTCTCACCGGGGGTGAGAAACAGGGCACGCTCTCCTGCGAGTTGTGAGGATCATTCTGCGCAAGGTTTCTCCGGGTTATGCCGGTCAAAGGCGGTGTTTCTCATGTAGAGGAGAATATCTATGGATATCATCAGCGCGTTGAGGCCGTAGAGGAGAACGACCCAGTCGAGGTTGAAAAACACCTTATGGAAAATTCCGGCTATGTATCCGACAAAGACGATAATGAGAAAAACACCGCTTTTGCCTTTTGATGATCTCGAGATGTAAGACGTATAAATGGAAGACGGCCAAGCTGCACCGAAACACAGCAGCATAATAACTTCGAAGATGCTCATGGTGGAGGTACGTTCCTTTCGTCGGGTTTTTCTATAGATGCAGTATTAGCAGTATTAGAAGGGTAATTTCAAGCCGCCTTTTTGGGATGGGGGCAAGGTTGCCTTTTTCAGGAGGGTATCGGCAAAATCCTTGCGGCTGGTCAATTCCTGCTCAATTTCGTCAAGAGAGCTGACATCACTCTTAAGCGAGCTCAGAGGAGTCTTGATCTTTGCCTGAAGGGCGCTGTTCAGGTCTTGTTCGAATTGCTTTGTGAGATCAGCCATGACTTGTTGCAATGCCCCGCTTACCACCTTTTCGAGATCGGAGCTCAGGTTCAGTGTATATTCCTGGAGGGTGCCTTTCAGAGATGCCTGAAGAGAAAAAGCATCAACCCGGGAAAAGGCGGATGAGAGAGCAGTATAGATCCGCGAGGTATCAGCGGTTTCAGGAACAATTAATTTTGCCGAGGAAACCGTGCTTTTCAGCTCGGCACTGATGATGTCGTTTGCGATATTCGTGAAGAGATCCACATTGATGGTCCCGTTTTCCAGGGTGATGGGTAGAGACTCCGCCCCGAGATCAACATCCTGCAGGCCAAAACCTTTCAGTGACAAGTCTATTTTATCGAGACTCTGCCCCGGATCTATCCTGTTCATGGACCCGTCAAGGCGAAGGCTTGTAAGCCCTTTGAGCTTGTCCCCCGAGAAATCAAATCTCAGCGGTGATCCGAGAATATCCTGATCTGTCGTAATATTAAAGAGGTTCCCCTGTACAATCCCCTGCTCGAGGGTGACGGAGGCAGCAGCCTTGCGGACGAGAAAATCAGGCAACGGCCTATGTTCTCTAAAGTGCACGTCAACCCCTGCTGCCCGTAGGGGCTTTGTCACTTTTTTGCCCTTTTTCTCAACCTGTTCCCGATGCAAAATGGGGTTTATCTTTTGATACCAGAACAGAGACCGCTCCACCCATAAACCGACCTTGTCGCCGAACAGCAAGGCGCTGACATTGCCTAATCCCTGTGTCGTGGGCCCGTATTTTTTGACAAGCATGCGGACATCATCGCGGGGTGCATCCTTGACCTGTTTCATCTGCGCACCAATCGCGGAGAAATCGGTATTGAACCGGGCTTGCGCATCTTGCAACAAGCTTATATCACGGTTTATATCATCCTGTAGCGATTTTATCCGGGCACCTGCATCCAGGATGGATTGCGGGTCGCCCCGGTTGATTTTTTTGAGGTCTTCGATGCGTTGCTGATACTGCTGAAGACGCTCTTTGTCCGGAAGATCGTCCAGTTTCTTTTCCCAGAAGACCTTTCGTGCTTGTGTCTCTTCCTGGATGCTCTGTATAAGGCTGAGGGTTTTCAGGTCTTC